>HF985406.1:11257-27350 GCA_000432015.1 Clostridium sp. CAG:1024
CCGGAAACGACACGGGGAAACAACTACGACCTGTCGGGCGCATACCCGATCGACCTGATCGATCTGCTGCGCATCCTTGCGGACGAACTGGGCAAACACACAAGATTTGTCACGGTGCCGTTCTTCCTTGCCTATGCAGGGGCTTGGGCGCTGTATCTTCTGACGTTTGCAAAGCTCGATCTCAGGGAAAAGGTGCAGCGGCTCGTTGAACCCCGCGCCTATACGCACGCGGCGGCGTCGCGGGATTTCGGCTACGCGCCGATGGATCTTGAGGCGGGGCTCCGGCAGGAGGTCCGGGCATGTCGGACGCAATGGCGGATCGAAAAAGAACACCGCGCCGCGCGGAATCGCGGCAAACGGAGGTAGGATCGATGCAGAACATGATAGCGTATGCCGGAACAGAACTGCGCACATTTTTGGAACTCCCGTTTTCCGAGGTGGACAGCCTTGTGCTGGCGCAGCTTTCCTATGAGAAATTTGAGCGGCTCCCCAAAGGGCTGTTCGACTGCGCGAACCCGGTCACGATCGCCGAGCTGAACAAAGCGGAGCTGTTTCACGACCTGTTCACCGGCGTCCGCGACGAGCCGGACAACCGCGCGCTCTTTGCGGCGCTTGCTGCGAGCCCGCACTTCAGAGAGATCAGGATCTGCGCGGTCGAGAGCCGGTTCGTGCCGGAGCAGGCGCAGCAGTTTTTTGCCATGACCTGCATGCTTCCGGACGGAAGCCTGTATTTGGCGTATCGCGGCACGGACTCAACGCTCGTCGGCTGGAAAGAAGACGTGAACATGGCGTTTCTCACCGTGCCGTCGCAGCAGGAGAGCGCAAGGTATCTTTCCCGCATGGCTGCCCGTTTCCCGGCGGCCCGGCTGCGCGTCGGCGGCCATTCCAAGGGCGGGAACCTCGCCGTTTATGCCGCCATGTGCGCGGAGAGCGGCGTGCAGGCGCGGCTGCTTGCCGCATACAGCCACGACGGACCGGGGTTCCGCGAGGGAATGCTGCAGTCCGACGGCTACAGGGCCGTCTGCGGACGCGTGTACAAAACGCTGCCGCAATCCTCGGTGATCGGGATGCTGCTCGAACATCAGGAGGTATATCGCGTGGTCGTGAGCAACCGCTTTGGACTCATGCAGCACGATCCGTTTTCGTGGGAGATCGACGGTTCCGATTTTCACATGGCGGAACAATTGACGGACAGCGCCAGTCTGGTGAACGAAACGCTGCACGATTGGATCTGCACGCTCTCGGACGAAAAGCGCGCTCTGTTTGTGGACGCACTGTTCTCCGTGCTCGAGTCCACGGGCGCGACCACAACAAAGGAGCTGTCCGCAGCGTGGCTGCGTGAGGCGCCCGCCGTGCTTGCCGCGATCAAAGGGCTCGACGAGGAAACGACGGCCTTCCTGCTGGAAACGCTCAAACAGCTCGGCGCGCTCTATATGCATAACATGAACGTGCGCATCCCGCGTCTGCCGGCATTGGGGCATAAGCCGGGAGCGCAGGCGGATAAGTCCGAGCAGCGGGAAAAGATGGCGGAGAACTGAACGGGGCGTTCACGCGGTCTGTTTCACGATCGGAGTGCCTTCTTCACGCAATTCCCGGTAGGTCTTCACAATGATCGCCGTTGAGATGCAAAAGGTCAGAACGTCCGAAACCGGCATGGAATACAGCACGCCGTCCAGACCGAAGAACAAGGGCAGCAGCAGCGCAAACCTCACGCCGAACACCACCTCTCGGAACATGGACAGCAGCGTGGAGGCAAGCGCTCTGCCGGCTCTGCCTGCAAATAAATGAAGCAGGCCTTATTGATGCAGGCGGGAACCATCATGCAGAGATAGATGCGGAACGCTTTGACTGCAAAGTCAGTATAGTAGACGCTCTCGTTGGCCGCACCGAAAATCGCGATGAGATGCCGGGGGAAGCCCTCCGCCAAAATAAGCGCCAGCGCGCCCACCAGCGCTTCAGCCGTCAGCAGCTTTGTAAACAGCGCTCGGACACGGAGCGTTTTTCCTGCGCCCATGTTGTAGCCGACGATGGGGATGCAGCCTGCGGCCATGCCGACGACGACGGAGATCACGATCTGGAAAAATTTCATGACAATACCGACGACCGCCATCGGGATCTGCGCATACTGCGCCTGCCCGAAAACGACGTCCAAAGCGCCGTATTTGCGCAGCATGTTATTGATCGTCGCCATTGCAGCCACAAGACTGATCTGGGAGAGAAAACTGGTGACGCCCAGCGTCAGCGTTCGAGTGCAAACGCCCCCGTGCAATGCAAAGTCGGCGGATGCGGGCTTGATGCGCTTCATGTGCAGCAGATACCAGACGGCAAACGCGGCCGTCACGAGCTGCCCGATGACCGTTGCGGCAGCCGCGCCCAGCATGCCCCACTTGAAACAAAAGATAAATACCGGGTCGAGGATGATATTGGCGACTGCGCCCGCCAAAGTGGAGATCATGGCAAACGTTGGGCTTCCGTCCGCACGGATGATGGGATTTATGGCCTGGCCGAACATATAAAACGGAATGCCCAGCGCGATGTAAAAGAAATACTCCTTTGCAAGGCGGAAGGTCTCCGCGTTGACCGTACCGCCGAACATCGCAAGAATGCCGTCCGCAAAACCCAAATACAGCACAGTCAGAACAAGGCTTCCGGCCGTGACCAGCACGACGGCGTTGCCGACGCTGCGCCTTGCTGCATCGGGTTTGCTGCGGCCCAGCGCCATGCTGACAAAGGCGCAGCAGCCGTCGCCCACCATGACCGCAATCGCCAAGGCCACCACTGTCAGCGGAAACACGACCGTATTGGCTGCGTTGCCGTAAGAGCCGAGATAGCTTGCGTTGGCGATCAAGATCTGGTCAACGATGTTGTAGAGCGCACCCACCAGCAGGGAGATACTGCAGGGCACGGCATATTGCCGCATGAGCTTGCCGACAGGCTCCGTCCCCCAAAATTGATTCCCGTGATCCATAAAAACACACCTGTCTTTCCCCCCAAAAATAAGAAACGCGCAGGCCCGTCAAATCTGGACTTACGCATTTCTGCTGCGCGATTCGCATATGGAACTTGCAGGTGCCGCACGGGCGCTCCCGCGTTTCCGAAAAAAAGCGCGGCGGTTCTGCAACCGGATTTACGCAGAAACGCCACACGCTGTAAGCACATTATAGCGGAATCGGGCGAGAATTTCAAACGGAAATTTCAAGAGACATTTAAGAAACAGTTTGCAGATAAGCGAAAAGGACAGGAAAAGCACAGAGGGAGCGCTGCCGGAAGCTTCGAATTCTCGGTCTTCTTTGTGAAAGGCAAGGCGGACGTTCTCTGCCGGGAAGAAAGGACGCGCTTCATGCACGGCCGGCGCGTTGCAAATCGGGAAAACGCAGGTGCAGAGATGCGGTCCCGGCAAACCGCGCAGGAAAAGAAAGATCCCCGCTGCCGCTGTCGTCATAACGGAACGGGGATCTCTTTCTGCTGTAACGCTTTTTGCTCTCGACGCGCTGCGTCACCGGACGGAGCGTCCAAGCGGTGCGCCGCTTTGCGTCCTCGGCGCGTTTTTGCCGCTTTCCGAGCTTTTCGTAGGGGATGAACCGTTGTTTCTTCATCGTGCTGTAGATCCTTTCTGCTTTGAATCGCATTCGAGCTGCCCGCGCAGGGGATGCAGGCGGATCAGTCCGTTCCGAGCGCGGCGAGAAGGCCGAGACAGCCCGCCCGCACATCGCGAAATGTCGCCTCAAAGTCGCCCGTATACCAAGGATCCGCGACCTCATCCTCGGGCCGCCCGGCATACGCGAGCAACAAGCAGATCTTGCTTTCCGGGTCGCGGCCTGCAATGCGGCGCATATTGGCGAGATTTCTGTGATCCATGCCGATCAGGAGGTCGAATCCGTCATAATCCGCACGAGTCATTTGCCGCGCCGTATGATCGCCGCTGGGAATACCGTGCGCCGCGAGCGTGCGTTTTGCGGGCGGATAGATGGGGTTGCCCAATTCCTCCCTGCTTGTTGCGGCGGAATCAATGAAATAGGATCGCGCGGCGCCCGCCTCCTTGACCAAATGGCGCATGACGGCCTCCGCCATGGGACTGCGGCAAATATTGCCGTGGCAAACGAACAGGATGCGGTTCATGCACAAAACCTCCGATGCTGTGGTGACGCCGGGCGAAACCGTGCCGCGGCCGTCTTGACCTGCGAACGACACTCCGCCGCATAGCAAAAGACTCACCGAAACGGTGAGCCTTGCTTTTGGTGGAGCATACCGGATTCGAACCGGTGACCTCAACATTGCGAACGTTGCGCGCTACCAACTGTGCTAATGCCCCACGCGCAAGAACTATCATACAACAAACCGAGAGAAAATGCAAGACCCCAATTCGGACAAATTTCAATGCTGCGGCCAGAAATTTCAAAGCGAGCTGCCGCCGTCCACACAGAGCACCTGCCCGGTGATGAAGCGCGCCGTATCCAGCAGCAGAAACTGCGCGGCATCCGCGATGTCCTCCGGACGGCCCAGCGTCTCCAGCGGGATGTCCCGCCGGATCGCATCCTGCGAGGCTGCATCGAACGCGGCGTTCATCTCCGTCGGCACAAAGCCCGGCGCGATGCAGTTGACGCGGACGCCGGAAGGGGCGAGCTCTTTTGCAAGCGCGCGGGTAAAGCCGCCGAGCGCAGCCTTTGACGCGGAATACGGCACCTCGCACGAGCCGCCGATCACGCCGAAATACGAGGAAATGCAGACGATGCTGCCGCGCTTTTTCGCAACCATGTCCGGGACGACGGCTTGCGCCGTGAGCATCGCGCCGAGCGTATTCACCTCAAGCACGCGGGAAATCTCCGCCAGCGTGCAGTCTGTGAGGAGTTTCTGCGGCAGGGCGACGCCCGCGTTCAGCACAAGCCCCTCGACCGGACCGAAGTATGCGTGAATCTCGGAGAGCATACGGGATACGTCCGCTGCGCTCGACACATCGCCGCATACGCCCATGACGGAGCAGCCGCGCGTCCTGAGCGTATCCAGCTGCGCCCGAAGCGCAGAGACGCGTTCTCTGCAATGCAGCACGACCCGATGCCCGTCCAGCGCAAAGCGTTCCGCGATGGCTAAGCCGATGCCGCGCGACGAGCCCGTGACCCAGATCGTCAGCTTTCGGTTCATACCGCGGCGTCCTCCTCGTTCGGCGCCGCCTTCTTCTTCATTGTCAGCGCGCCGACCACGGAGACGATGAGCGCGCCGAGCGCATCGGTGATGATGTCCTCCATGGTGTCGCGGAGCGCCTCATGTCCGATGAGCAGCGTGCCGTCCTCAAGGCGGAATTTCTGCATGTTCATGCCGAGCAGACCGTCAAAGGAAAACTCATAAATCTCCCAAAGCGCGCCCATGGCGATGGCAAAGCAGAACGCAAACAGCCCGACAAACAGGGGACTGAGCTGTACATGCGTCCTCTTGGAATCGTTCAGAATGGATACGAGCGAAAAACCGAGCGAGCCGAGCATCATGGCGGAGAAGCCGTGCAGGAAAGTGTCCCACTGCGGAATGACATAGAAGAAGCTGCGGACTTCGCCGAGATAGATCGCGCAATAGAGAAAGATGAAATACATCACATAGATGTAGTTCGGCACGGTGATGCGCAGGCGCTTTTCCAGCAGCGCCGGCAGGAACATCACGACGAGCCCCAGCAGGCATTGCGTGAGCATGAGCAGGTAATCGCTGCGCAGCCGCGTTCCCTCCGGAACGGGTTCAGAGACCTCCGGCGCGGTAAAGGCCATATAGGCGGAAAAGCCGATGGAGAGCAGCAGCGTAATGAACAGGATCCAGCCGAGAATCAGCTTCGCTTTGTCGTGTTTTTTCATGGGGTGCAGGGGTACTCCTTTCGGTGAGATCGGGGCCGGAACGTCAGCCCTCCGGCACGGGGGAGGCCGATTGGGCGACGAGCTCCGGATACAGCTCCGGATAGAAGAACGAATGCATCCAGAAATAGCGCTCGTGCTCGCGCCAGCCGCCTTTGGTGGACGACCATAGCTTGAAGATACACTTGCAGTTCGGCAGAGCTTCCGCAATCTCTGGCCATTGGTCGGGGTCGATGCGGTTGGCAGAAATCCAGAGCCGCTCGAGCTTTTTGCAGTTGTAAAGCGGCGTCGGATCCTTGATGTTGTTATAGCAGATATTGAGGTCGAGGAGCCCCTCGATCGTGCCGAGCGCCGACACGTCCTCAATGCGGTTCAGGAACAGCTCGACATATACCAGATCCTTGAGATTCTCCAGCACGGAAATGTCCGAAATATGGTTGTCCACAAGGATGAGGATCTGCAGCTTTGTGAGATTTTCAAGGAAGGAAATGTCGCTGAACTCGTTGTGCCCGAGGTCCAGTGCGACGAGGTCGGTGCAGTACTTCAGCACCTGTACCTGATCGTCACGGAGACGGCGGCTGGCCTGCACGGACGATTGCCCGTTTTTGGAGGCGTTCTTTGTCGAGAAGGCCGTTGCGTCCGTGCGGAGCGACCACTTGTTGAAGTAGACGGTCCAGACGATGCGCACATCGGGATACTTCTGATTCAGCGCGTCCAGCTGCTCGTTTTCAAGGCCGCAGTCGGAGAGGATGAGCTTTTTGAGCTTGGGCAGATACGAAACGAGCCGATCGACCTCGGCGGGGTCGGCGATCTGCGTGCCGGTCAGATCCAGCTCCTCGACCGTGCTGTCCACGCGGACACCGTAAACGTCTACCTGCCAGAGGAAGGTCTTGTCGGGGAAGGCCGAGAGCAGCGCATCCATCTCTGCATCCTCCGGCGCAGCGGCGGTAAGATCCACGGTTTCGAGCGCGGGCAGAAGCGAAAGCTGCGCCGGGTCCGGCAGCGCTGTCAGCACGGCGCTTACGTCGTGGTTGCTCACAACGGCGCCGGGCAGCTTGACGGTATAGGTCAGAGCACAGTCCGGGTGCGCTTCGGAAAAGGCGAGGAGCGCAGCATAGCAGTCGCTGCCGCTTGCGTCGAGCACGGAAAGATTCGGGAAATAGGCCAGCAGCGCGACGTCGTCCTCCGTCAGAGCGGGGAGAGTCAAAGAGACCGCGTCGCTGCGTTCCGCGCCGGAGGAGAGCGGGACCATCCAGAGGATCTCGCGATCCGGATTTTCCGCAAGCTTTGCCTCGTAGTCCGCGGCCGTCAGCGCTTCTCCGGTGAGATCCAGCGGCCCTGCGGGTTCGGAGACGGCAGGCACGCTGTCCGTGCAGGCGGAAAGACAAAACAAAAGCAGCGCGGCCCAAAGAAGCGCCGCGCCGTAGGATCGAAAGGAAGCTTGATGCTGCAAAATCGTGTCCTCCATGGCGGCAAAATCTGACTTCTTACAGTATACAGTATTTATCCCACTTTGACACGAGGTTTTTGCAGACAATGTGAAACGCCGTACCGAGCCGTGGCCTGCCGCAGTCGAGCGTCGGGGCGCACCTGAGGTTCGGCGATCAGCCCTCCGGCACGGGGGAGGCCGATTGGGCGACGAGCTCCGGATACAGCTCCGGATAGAAGAACGAATGCATCCAGAAATAGCGCTCGTGCTCGCGCCAGCCTGCGCCTGTAGACCACCATAGATCGAAAATGCACTCGCAGTTCGGCAGGGCCTCCGCGATCTCCGGCCATTGCTTGCGCTTGATGCGGTTGCAGGAGATCCAAAGCCGTTCGAGGTTTTTGCAGTTGTAAAGAGGCGTCGGATCTTCAATATAGTTATGGCAGATATTGAGATCGACAAGCCCCTCGATCGTGCCGAGCGCCGATATGTCCACGATGCGGTTCAGGAACAGCTCGACATATACCAGATCCTGAGATTCTCGACAAACGAGATGTCGGAGATTCGATTGTCCACAAGGATGAGGATCTGCAGCTTTGTGAGGTTCTCAATGAACGAGACGTCCTTGAGCTCGTTGTGTCCGAGATCCAGCGCGACAAGGTCGGTGCAGTACTTCAGCACCTGCGCCTGTGAATCGCGGAGCCGGTGCCGCGCCATGGCGGGGGTCTGTCCCTTTTTCGGGCTGTTCTTCGTCGAGAAGGCCGTCGCGTCCGTGCGGAGCGACCACTTGTTGAAGTAGACGGTCCAGACGATGCGCACATCGGGATACTTCTGATTCAGCGCGTCCAGCTGCTCGTTTTCAAGGCCGCAGTCGGAGAGGATGAGCTTTTTGAGCTTGGGCAGATAGGAGATGAGCCGGTCTACCTCGGCGGGATCGGCGATCTGTGTTCCGGTCAGATCCAACTCCTCGACCGTGCTTTCCACACGGGCGCCGTAGACGTCGACCTGCCAGAGAAACGTAACGTCGGGGAAGGCCGAGAGCAGCGCGTCCATCTCCGCATTCTCGGGACTTGCGGCGGAGAGATCCACGGTTTTGAGCGCGGGCAGGAGCGAAAGCTGCGCCGCGTCCGGCAGCGCGTTCAGCGCGGCGCTCACGTCGTGGTTGCTCACGACAGCGCCGGGCAGCTCGACGGTATAGGTCAGAGCGCAGTCCGGGTGCGCTTCGGAAAAGGCGAGGAGCGCAGCATAGCAGTCGCTGCCGCTTGCGTCGAGCACGGAAAGATTCGGGAAATAGGCCAGCAGCGCGACGTCGTCCTCCGTCAGAGCGGGGAGCGTCAGGGAGACGGCGTCGCTGCGCTCCGCGCCGGAGGAAAGCGGGACCATCCAGAGGATCTCGCGCTCCGGGTTCTCCGCACGCTTTGCCTCGTAGTCCGAGACCGTCAGCGCTTCGCCCGTGAGATCCAGCGGCCCTGTCGGCGCCTCCACGACGTCAGGCGCGCTGTCCGTGCTCGTACAGGCGCAAAGGCAGAACAAAAGCAGCGCGGCCAGAAGAAGCGCCGCGCCGTAGGATCGAAAGGAAGCTTGATGCTGCAAAGTCGCGTCCTCCATGGCGGGAAAATTTGATACCTACAGTATACAGTATTTTTCCCGTTTTGACACGCGATTTTTGCAGCGTTCGCCTATGCGATTTTCAACAGCGCGCTGAACAGGACCTCGCCGCAGTCGAGCAAAACCGCATAGCAGCCGGGTTCGGAGGGCGCTTTGACAAGATCGGCCGGACACTCCCTGCAAGCCTTGGCCGCGCCCTCATCGGTGCCGTCGTCGAGAGAGAGCGTAACGAGATAGGCTCGCTGCGGCGTTTCGCCCAGGGACAGCCCGTCAAACGCGACCGCCGCGTTCGCCTCGACGGTTTCGGGCAGATCGTACGGCAGGGAACGCCAAAGATCCTTCAGGGTCACGCCGCTGTCCGCATAGTGCCGTTCGAGCGGCAGCGCCGCTTCCCCGACGCGCAGAAGGGGGAGCGCGCTCGAGAGCAGGTCGCTGTGACGGCGTTCGCGCATCTCCGCCGTCAGCATCGGAGAAAAGCGCGCCCAGCTCGTAAGCCCGCTGTTCTCTGAAAAGCGGTCGGAGAATTCCGAGACCGAAAACAGGCCGGAATCCTGATCCGCGACCTTGCGCACCCCGTCGTACAGCGTGAGCGTGGAAAGGTAGCCCTCGCCCTCGCGAACGAACAGGAAGCCGGGCTGCGGGTCGTCCTGCGCCGCGGCAAGCGGAACGGTCAGCGCCACGCCGTCCGTAAAGACCGCGGCGGCGGAGGTTGTGGAAAGCGGGCCGTTGTCCCAAGCGAACGACTTGCCGTATACGATCGTATCGCCGTACAGCCGCGTATAATTCAAACTCCAGCAGTCCGAGCCCAGGGTCGCGGAAACGACGGCGCCGTCTTCGACATAGAGGAGATCGGGCGCGAGCTCACCGCCCCAATAAAAGTCCGCAACAAACAGCGTGCCATCCCGGTAGACCTCGGCGGCATAGACGCAGATCTGGATGCCTTCCGCAGCTTTTCGGTCAAAGAAGTCTTCTCCGTACAGCGAACGAAAATACAGGCGCAGCGCTTCCCGGTCGATTGAGGACACGGGCGCGCGCAGATCGAACAGCGAGGCATTGTCGAGAGGTTCGACCGCGGCATCGGCCGGTTCGGAAGGCTCTGCGCCGGGCGCATCCGCATCGATCGGGAGCGGCTCCGGCGTGACGTTGGGCGTATCGGGTGCCGCCGGAATGCAGGCGGCAGCAAAGAGCAGTCCTGCAAGCAGCAGGAGCAGACCGTGGAATGTGGGGCGGAAACGTTGCATACACGGGACTCCTTTCTGTAGATAACAGCGTTGCTTACGGAAGCAGAGGCGGCGTCAGACCGGGGGAGCCCAAACCGAATCCGGGCGTCGGGATGGGCGGCGCGATCCCGCCCTCACTCGGGTCGGCGGATACGGCGGGCGTGGTCGGAACAGCGGAGGAGAATGTGGGAAGCGGTTTTGCCGTGTCGAAGGGGATCGCGGCGGGCGCGGGATCGCGTTTGTCCGCGGCGGCGCCGAGACAGACGGCGGATGCGATGAGCAGCACAGCGGCAAGAACCGTAAGGATTGCGGTGAGAGGGCGCTTGACAAACACGTTGCGCCACGCTTTTTTGAGAAAGCCGCGGTGCAGAACCGCATGCACGATCGTCAGCAGGAGCGCCGCAGCATAGGACAGCCTGTGCAGCAGCGTGATGAGCGGCGCGCCGATATACAGAAAGGGAAGCAGGCGCGAAGAAAGCAGGCCGGTGACGATGAAGGCAGTGTACACCGCGGGGAGAATGAGCTTCAGAACGCCGTTCATGTCGTGCCGCGCCGCCGAATGGGGGCGCACGCGTCGTTTGGACGGGTGCAGAAGGGTGTTCCGGTTGAGCAGAAGGTGGAACAGCAGCACAACAAGAAAGAACAGGAGCAGAATGTCCCGCGTCATCGCGGAGACGAATTCAAACACGCCGATGGCGGCAAGCAGCGCCGCCATGAGGACAAATACGACCGTCCTGCAAATGTTCTTCTGCATGTCAAAGATCAGATCCTTCCAAAATTAGATTTTGTCGGGCAAGGGGGACAAGGCAGGGGGAACGATTCAATGCGTTTCGGACGATCCTCCGGGCGCGGCTTCGGACGGCTCCGACTTGGCACTCTTTGGCGGGTCCGGCGCTTCGGGCGGGACTTTTTTGAACCAATGGATCACGCCGGCTTTGTTGAGGCTTTGGCACAGCGCCAGGAAAAGCGGCAGACCGAGCAGGCCGATGCCGCCGAAAACGTACACGCCGACGACCATTGCAAGCAGCGTGACGATCGGATGCAGGCCGACATGTTCGCCGATGATCTTCGGCTCCATGATGTTGCGGATAACGGTGATGATGACGTACACGATGCCGAGGCCGATCGCGGTGCGGTAATCGCCGGAGACCGCGGAAAGGATCACCCACGGGATGAGGATGGTGCCGGAACCGACCACGGGCAGGATGTCGAACAGCGCGATGAGAAGCGCCAGCAGCAGCGGATTGTCAACGCCGACGAGCGCAAGCCCGAGCGAAAGCTCCGTAAAGGTGATGAACAGAATGAGCGCATAGGAGCGCACATAGCGTCCGAGCGTGCGTCCGAGGTGGGTCCGCACATTGCGCAGGAACGTCTGCTTTTCTTCGGGCAGCTGATACAGCAGAAACCGCTTGATGCGCGGAAAATCCGAGGAGAGGAACACCGTCGCAATGATGGTGATGAGAATGTTCAGCAGATACCCGGGCACGGAGAAGGCGTAGCCCGTGGCGGCCTTCAGCGCGGCCATGGAAAAGGACGAGACCGTCGATTCGATCGCGTTGCCCGCGTTCACGAGATAGGCACTGACCGTGCTTGCGGCCGCGGGGTCGAGCCGTTCCACAAAACTCGAGATCGAGCCGCCCATCTGGTACAGCAGCGGTTCGACGCGCAGATTATAGAACTCGGGCAGTCCGAGAACGATGTCCTTTACGCCGGTCACGAGACGAAAGCCGAGCAGCGTCAGCAAAACGCCGACCAGCGCATAAAACAAAAGCACGACGCAGACCGCGGCGATCGTTTTCTGAATGCGGCAGACGCGCTGCAAAAAATGAACGACAGGGCGAAGCAGGAGTGAGACGAGCAGCGCGACCACAAAGGGAAGCAGCACGAACACAGCCTTGCGGCAAATATAGATCGCGATGGCGAGCACCACCGCTGCATACAGAAAACGGATGAGAAAGTCTTTCTTTTTTTGCAGTTCCATAGCATCCCCCTTGGAAAATACTGTATCACACCGAAAACACGCTGTAAAGAAGCGACACAGGTATGCTATACTGTTGTCCATGGAAGTTCACGATTTCATTTCGGGCCTTGCGGGACTGCTGCAAGATGAAACAAACCCGGTGACCGCGCTTGCAAACGCCGCCGCTTACCTCTATGACGAAACGGAGGGGCTGAATTGGGCGGGATTCTATCTGCTGCACGGCGACGTGCTGACCTTGGGACCGTTTCAGGGCAAGCCCGCCTGCACGCGCATCCCGTGCGGCAGGGGCGTGTGCGGCAGCGCTGTTTCCGAAAACGCGACGCAGTGCGTGCCGGACGTTCACGCGTTCCCCGGACATATCGCCTGCGACGGCGCGTCGAATGCAGAGCTTGTTGTTCCGCTTCGGACGCCCGCGGGGAAAGCGTTCGGCGTGCTCGATCTTGACAGCCCGATCAAGGGCCGGTTTGACGTGCGGGACGCGGAGCGCATGGAACGGGCGGCACGGGTCATTGAGACGGCGCTCTGCGGCATGGCCGAGACCGTGCGATTCTTTGAGCTTGGAGGGACGGAGAAGTGACGGGAAAAGAGTTTCTGGAGTTTCTGCATGTGGCGGAGCGGCTCAAGAGCGTAACGCGCCATTGCTATACGGCGGACGGCACGCATGAGGCGGTGGCGGGGCATTGCTGGCGGATGACGCTCATGGCGATGCTGCTGGAACCGGAGCTGCCGGACATTGACATGCAGCGGGTGATCCGCATGTGCATCATCCATGATCTCGGCGAGGCGGTGACGGGCGACATCCCATCGTTTTTTAAAACGGAGGCGGATGAGCGCGTGGAAGCAAATGCGATCGCGGGGCTGCTTGCCATGCTGCCAGAACCGCAGCGGGAAACATTCCGCGGTCTGTTCGCGGAAATGAACGCCATGGAAACGCCGGAGGCGCGCTGCTACAAGGCGCTCGACCGGCTGGAAGCCGTAATCCAGCACAATGAGAGCGACATCGCGACCTGGACGCCGCGGGAATATGAACTGAATCGCACCTACGGTGCGGAGAACGCGGCGGAGTTCCCGTATCTGCGGGCGCTTCGGACGCTGCTCTGCGAAGAGACTGATGAAAAGATCAAACAAGGAGGCATTGCATGATGGATTACAAAGCGTTTTCGGAACTGATCGAGCAGCGGGAAAGCTGCCGGAATTATGATGAGAACCGGCCGGTGGAACGGGAAAAACTCCTGAATTGTCTTGAGGCTGCACGCATTGCGCCGTCGGCCTGCAACAGCCAGCCGTGGTTTTTCCATGCAGTCACGGATGCGGCGCGCATTGAGGAGATCCGCAAAAGCGTGCAGGAGCGCGGCATGAATAAGTTTGCGAGCAAATGCCCCGTTCTCGTCGTTGTGACGGAGGAGTATGCGCAGCTCAGTCCGCGCGTACTGGAGCACGTCAAACGGCAGGACTTTGCAAGCATCGATATCGGCCTTGCAACTGCGCAGTTCTGCCTTGCGGCGACAGCGCAGGGATTGTCCACCTGCATTCTCGGCTGGCTGGATGAGCCGAAGATTCAACGGATTATGGAGTTTCCAGAGACGCGGCGCGTGCGGCTCGTGCTTGCGCTCGGCTATGCGGCGGACGATTCGCATCGCGAAAAAAAGCGCAAGGCGTTTGACGAGATGGCGGCGATCTACGAGTAAACGACAGGCCTGCAAAAGCGAATGCGCACCCATGCGGTACAAAACGGACGGTTCGTATGTGAACCGTCCGTTTTCATTGAAATGAAGTCAAATGTGTGGGAAGCGGATTGTTTCCGCAGAACCGCCGCACCGTTATGCGTGCTGTTGCTTTCTTAAAGAAACGGGAGCGTTTCCCGCTTACACAGCGGTCGCGTAGGCGTAGCGCTCAAGCCGGTATCCCTGCCCGGAGACTTCCAGATAGAATGCTGCGACCGCGGCGTTCACATACGGCGCAAGAAATACCGAGCCGATCCCGAGACTCAGCGCCGTCAGCAGATACCAACCGAAAAAGCTGAGCTGCAAACGGAACAGGCGCAGCTTGTTGCCGTGCATGATCATCTTGGAGCGGCGCACCGCCTCGCGGATGCCGATATCGGGGTTTTCCGCCATGATGAACGGCGCCATGGAATAGCGATAGGCCGCAATGATGCCGGGGACAACGAACAGCAGCGACCACAACAGGGTGAACAGCAGCATCCAGCAGCGCAGTCCGAGCGCCTTTGCAAAGCTGTCAAAGCCCGTAAACAGCGTAGAGAACCGTTCCTTTTTTCCGTCGACCACGCCGAGGTTATAGCGGGACAGTCCGATGTTGACCGCGCCGCCGACGAGGAACTGTATGAGCGAGAGCAGGCTCAGGATCGTGAGGATCACGATCAATACGGCGAAAACCGGAAGAGCAAACTCCGACGCGGCGATCCAGTCCGCCACATCGTCGCTTCCGACGGTAAACCGCGCCATTGTACCGACGCCCTGCATGGAAAACAGCGCGCCGCCCAGCACGGTTGCAACGAGCGTTACGATCACGGCGATCCAATAGTTCTGCTCCAGCGCGTCCCATGCGATCCGGCGAAAATCCTTAGCAAAACGCATATCCGGACACCTCCTGTTTCTTACGTCCTATGTTTGGATCCTTTACCGGCGCTCGGTGACGAGCTCTTCGTAGGGCAAACGATCCTTTTTCATTTTGAACGGCTCCGCACCGTGACCCACGGCGATCACGCAATGCACGCGGCGCTCCGGGTCGATGCCGAGCAGCGACTTCACGCCCTCTTCGTCTGCGGAACCCACGATGCAGGTCGCAAGGTCCTTCTCCGCGGCGGCGAGGCAGATGTACGCCGTCGCAATGCCGCAGTCCACGAGCGGGAACTCGTGCGTTTTGCCGAGGATCTCGGACTGACGGGTCGTGCTCGAGATCACGATGAACGCGGGGCATTTGTCCGCCCAGATGTTGTTGTTCGGCAGCGCCTTGCAAAGCGCGGCGACCTTTTTTGCCGTCTCGCCCTCACAGATGAAGAAGCGCCACGACTGGCGGTTGCTTGCGCTCGGCGCATAGATCGCGGTCTTTACGATATCCACGAGATCTTCATGCGCAACGGGAGCCTCGAGATAATTGCGGCAGCTTTCACGCTTCAGAGCCAATTCTTTGAATGTCATAGTCTGTTTCCTCCAATGTTATTCCCGGGTGACGGTCACCCAATATTTATCGACCAGCCGAATGGGCTGGTAAGCCAGCTTGGATGTGCGGAGCCCCTCCTCGCCGGAGTCATCCTCGCGGTTGCAGTACAGGGTATCCGCCTGCGCGGCGTTCTTTGCAAACTCGGACACGATCGCCTGATATGCGCCCGGGCAGCTCGCTTTCGCCTTTTCGACATGGACGTAGAGCGTGTCGTCCACGACCTCGCCCACCGACAGCGCGACGATCCCGTTTGCCGTTTCGATATATCCGGCCGTCAGGCCGAGATCCGCGCTGCATGCAAGCAGCTCTTCGGAACGCTGCATTTCCTCCAACTCGATCCCGGTCTCCGACGCGGCCTTTTCCTCGGCATACTCCTTGAGAAACGCAGCGGCGCGATCCATGGTTTCCGGCGTGACCTCGACATAACGATAGTCCGGGTTCTCGCGCAGAAAACGGTTCAGGTGGTTTTTCTGTCCGTGCAACTTCTTGCCGGCAAAGGTCTGAAGGCTCGACAGCGTATAGAGATAGTCCGCCCAATCGCGGTGCGGCTGCGCTGCGGCCCGCTCGCCGTAGCGTGCGCGAAGGATCTCGACACCCTCTTCCGGTACGGCGCAAAACTTCAGCGGGATGCCGCGTTCTTCGGCGTCGCGCTCGACCGCCGACAGCGCGGCTTGCATGTCGCCGCCGCCCACCGGCAGCATATAGCAGCGGCCCTCGCTCGGGTACGATGCGGCGAGCACGGCCATGCCGGACGTCAGCGCATAGCAGGAATCAAAGTACGCGCGCCACTGGAAGGTTGCGCCGACGGTGTAATCGCAGGTTCGGTAGCTTTGCCGGTTCAGCA
>HF985406.1:27391-27565 GCA_000432015.1 Clostridium sp. CAG:1024
TCGAGCGTAATGGAATTAAATTGCAGCATATGTTCCTCTCCGACAGGTGCGAAGCGTCGGACGGCGCCTCGTCTGCCGCGAATATCATAGCACGAATCCGCCCCATATCGCAACGCTCCCGACGCCGGATTTTCGGTCATTCCAAAAAAGCTTTCATTTTTTTAACAATTTCAG
>HF985406.1:27685-30263 GCA_000432015.1 Clostridium sp. CAG:1024
GACTGACGGAGCTGCGGCGGCTTGCTTCGGAGCAGCTGCTGCAATACAGAAGGAACCGAAACTATCTGATCGAGACAAGAACGAACGCAGAGGCTGCGCGCATCAGTGCGGAGCGCCGCAGAGCGCTGGGGCTTGCGCCGGAAAGGAGCGGAAAGAAGCATACCGCGCGGGAATTGCGGCAAATGCGGCGCTGGGCGTGCGCTATCGAGCATGTGCGGGCGCTGCTTGCAAAGGAGCGGCCCGTGCAGGAGCGGTTCATGTGCCGCGGAAGGAGGGGTTCATGTGCCGCTGCTACGGGCTGGATACAGCCGTTCCGCTCTCGGAACAAAAGCGTGCGCGCATCGTCAAACTGGCGATCGACTTTCATGTGGCAGAGTCCACGGCCTACCGCTGGTGTGAAGGCATTGTGGATCTGGTGCTGCTTGCAGCGGTGCAGTCGCGCGCGATCGAACCGTTCGAGAAGGATGAGGCGTGACACGCTGCAAAGATGAAGCGGGCGGGAACGAGGTGCGCGCCCTTTGAGCTGCCTTCCGCCGCCCGGCTGCGCCGACGGAGACTTTCCGTACAGATTTGCCCTGCTTTTCCTTGCAGAATGCGGCGTAACGGTTGACCAATGCCGCGAGAGCTGATATAATAAAGCGTTTTTGAGAGAAAGAAGGATTTTTGTATGGATATTCGGAACGTAGCGATCATTGCGCACGTCGATCACGGCAAGACTACGCTGGTCGATCAGCTTCTCCGCGACGCGGGCGGCCTGCGCAGAAGCGAACAGGGCGTCGAGCGTATCATGGACAGCAATGACCTTGAACGCGAACGCGGCATTACCATCCTTTCTAAGAATACCTCCGTGACCTATCATAACACGCGGATCAATATCGTGGACACCCCCGGCCACGCCGATTTCGGCGGCGAAGTCGAGCGCGTGCTTCAGATGGTGGACGGCGTTCTGCTGCTCGTAGACGCGTTCGAGGGCTGTATGCCGCAGACGAGATTCGTGCTGCGCAAGGCGCTTGAACTCAACAAAGTGCCGGTCGTTATCATCAACAAGATCGACCGCCCCGAAGCACGTCCGGACGAGGTCGTTGACGAAACGCTCGAGCTGTTCATGGAGCTCGGCGCAACGGACGAGCAGATCGATTTTCCGATCGTATACGCCTCCGCGCGCGACGGCAAGTCCGGCTATGACCCGGCGCACCTTGAAAACAACATGCAGGCCGTATTCGATACGATCCTCAAGGCGATCCCCGCGCCCGCCATGGACACGGAAGCACCGCTGCAAGTCCTGTTTTCGGCCATCGATTACGACGATTATGTCGGCAAGATCGGCATCGGGCGCATTGAGCGCGGCGTCGCAAAGCGCGCCATGCCCGTCGTCGTCTGCGGCGGCGAGAGCAACCGCGAGACGCCCGCAAAGATCACGCGCCTTTACCGCTATGAGGGCTTGCAGCGCATCGAGGTCGAGGAAGCCTCCGCGGGCGACATCGTTTGCGTCGCCGGTATCGACAGTTTGAACGTGGGCGAAACGATCTGCGATCCAGCCTGCGTTGAAGCGATGCCTTTTGTCCACATCGACGAGCCGACGGTCTCCATGATGTTCCTGCTGACATGATGTCCCTGCTGACCGCCAGCCCCTTTGCGGGTCGCGAGGGCAAGTATGTCACGGGCCGCAATTTGCGCGACCGTCTGTTCAACGAGGTCAAGACGAACGTCGCCATGCGCGTCGAAACGACCGAAACGACCGACACGTTCCGTGTGTCCGGCCGCGGCGAGCTGCACCTGTCCATCCTGATCGAACAGATGCGCCGTCAGGGATATGAATTTGCGGTATCCCGTCCCAAGGTCATTTTGAAGAAGAACGAAGCGGGAGAAACGCTTGAACCCATTGAGGAGCTGACCATCGATGTGCCGCAGGAATATGTCGGCGCCGTCATGGAAAAGCTCGGCAGCCGCAAGGCGGAGCTGGTCGATATGGCGAACCAGGGCGAGAGCAGCATGCGGCTCAAATTCCTGATCCCGGCGCGCGGGCTCATGGGGTATCGGTCCGAACTGCTCACCGACACGCGCGGCAACGGCGTTATGAGCCACGTTTTCCACGATTACGAACCGTACAAGGGCGCGATCGAGGAGCGCAAAACGGGCAGCCTTGTTGCACATGAAACGGGCGACACGTCGAGCTACGGTCTGTTCAACACGCAGGATCGCGGCCGGCTGTTCATCGAACCCGGCGTACCGGTGTACGAGGGGCAGATCGTGGGTGAAAGCGCGCGCGCAGGCGACATTGTTGTGAATGTCTGCAAGAAAAAACATGTTACCAACATGCGCGCCGCGGGATCGGACGAGGCGCTGCGCCTGACGCCGCCCGTGGAACTGACGCTCGAGCAGTGCCTGGAGTTCATTGCGGATGACGAGCTGGTGGAAATCACGCCGCTGTCCATCCGGATGCGCAAGCGGCTGCTGACCAAGGATGCACGCGTTAAGGCGTTCAACGCGAGCAAGAGCGCGGGCGAGCTGTAAGGGGGGAACGGTTTCTTTTCTTCTAAGTAAGAGAAGAAGGGAGTACGATTTCTTTTCTTGAAGA
>HF985407.1 GCA_000432015.1 Clostridium sp. CAG:1024
AAGTGTCATTGCCCGTGACCTGATGTCTCGCAAAATGTCTTATTGCTTTTCTTATCGGTTCTTCTATAGCTCAAGTGTTATTGTCATTTGAGTGACCTTGTCAAACTGGTCATACAGAAAGCGGACATACAGCCAGTCTCCATCGATGTACCCACTTCCCAAGCCTTCTGCCTCATAGCATGTAAGGTTTCGCCTATAAGCGTAGTCGACCTCAGATCTTGTACTGCCAACACCTATCTTTTTCCATCCAAATCGATAAGCGTCATCTGTAATTCTTATCTCCACCAACCGATATACACTCAGTTCCTGATCAAAAATGTCATTACCCCAAATATTGGGATAAAAGTAGTAACTAATACCGTTGTCGTTAGCAACGATAAAAGGAACTCCGTTTGTAGAAACCGATTGTTGTATTGGACAGACTTTTCCTTTTTGCGCAATAAAATCAGCATAAGTACATGGTATGCCTATTACATCCAGTTGTTCGGCATTTTGCTCGTTGGATAAATACTTTGAGGGATGATTCGCAGTTTCTTTCCGAATCAAAATGCCAACGCATATTGCCAACACTATTATCAAGCTTAATCCAGCGCACATTCTCTTGTATCTCCACTTCATATTTACACCTCATGTTGCCAAACGATATATAATCCAACCTTTCGGTATCCCGCATTTAGAATGCAGTCCAAAGTTGCTGTACACACTTCTAAATCCATTTTGTTTGAAAGAAAGTCTAGCTGCATAGCCAAAGAATATTCCAAAACTCATGTTTCCATCAAATGCATAAACATCGTCAATTCCTCCTAACCTGCAAAATGCTGCTGCCGCATTATTATCTGTCTCCACAAACAGATCCACATGGCCAGAATTGCAACTCATCAAATATAAAGACCCAATCGTTTTTTGTTGCAAACTTGAGATAGAAGTAATACTTTCTCCTTTTAAGTTATTTCCGCTAGCGCTGATACCTTCTCCGTTTTTAAATATCAATGACATTCCATTTCCATGAGAGAATATAGACTTTCTTAATTTTTCCCTCCATTAAATTCCACTCATTAACAAATTCTTGAACCGTATTTACTTTTTTCATTATGACGTTCGCCGTATTGTTTTTCTGTTGATAATATTCAGCCTGTTTAGAAAAATCGCCATCTCCATTTGAAGCCTCTTCCCCAGTATAGGCTGTATAAAATATATATACAGTCTCATCTTCTGTCCCACCAATATCGATACGTGTTGGAGCATTATTTCGACAACATGCATACATGTTATGTCCAAGTACGCCCTGGCCGGTAGAAACGTAAATGTCAATGTTAGTCAAAACATAATTCCTTCAATCTCTTGAACACCTCCTGAGGTAAAATCAAAGATTTGTTCATACAAATCAGCAAGGCATTTTCATCTAAAGCAATGGATATAAACACATCGGTAATTCCGGTAGTCACCAATTCTTTAAAAGACTGCTGCAAACACAGAACATCGTTTGCGGGATCAAGCAAATTGAACACAAATATATTTTCCGGATATTCTTTAATTGCTTTGTCCAAAAAAATATCAAACAAAAGGTATGGTACAACCACAGATAACTCTACATAACCCGCTGAACGGGGCTTTGCAAAGTATTTCAATCCTTGATCCTCCATCAGTGTTAACAGCGAACTTCCTTCTTTTACAGAATCAATCGTCACTGCAATCCATTTGAAGTCAAACACAGCGGAGACTTTCATGATATTATTAAAGCTGCATTTAATACCGGAAATCCAAATTTCTGCCGGATTGAATATAAAGCTATTTGTAAATTTAATCACTTGCAATGCCTCCCCACACGCCGGCACCAAAAATACCAACTGAAATATGGTAATTTGCAGCCTTTGCCAACTGAATATTCATATGGAGCAGACTTTTACTGCCGACATCAATCCGAATATTTTTATATTTGCTTCCAATTTTCAATAATGTCCCGCCCGCTTCATGCGCCTGAGGATGATTAGGAGATAATACGCGTACTTTATTACCAATAGTTAATCCACCATTTCTTCCTGTTTGAACACCTGCATTAGCAGCTACTTTGAAACCACTACTGAGTATCTGTGAACCGCCTGCCATAATTCCTCCGGTCATAAATCCATCAGCAAATCCATCAACAGCAGCTTTTGCGGATTTCTCAACAACCGTAGAAAAACTATCGCCAGATACCGCAGAATGTACTGCTGCTGTTGCAGCACGAGTACCAGCGGATATGGCACCTGCAACACAAGCAGCCTTAACTCCTGCGACAAGTGCTGGTAGTGCTGCTCCACCTGTAAGAGCTGTTACGCCTACGCCAACTGCAATTGCTGTAGCTCCAATAACGATTTTGGCAAGCCATGATAACTGTCCGTCATCATCCCTGTCGTTCACTGGACCGTTGTTGCAGTAAGAAAACAGATTGTATTGTCCCGAATGATAATAGGGCAAAGATAATACATCTGTAGTATCCGCATTTATCCACCGACCGATCT
>HF985408.1 GCA_000432015.1 Clostridium sp. CAG:1024
TCTTCTAAAAAGAAAAGAAGGGATAAGCCGTACTCAAGGCGTCGAAAGCGTAGGACTCCAGTCCGTCACCTTCATCTTTTTCTCAAGAATGCGGCGAACGCATTCGTCGATGCGCGCTTCGGGAAGCGAGCCGTCCTCTGCCGCCGCCGTGAGCGCTTCAAGGATCTCCTTTTGCAGGTCCATGCGTTTTCCGCAGAGAATGAGATCTCCGCCTGCAAGCAGGAATTTGACCGCTGCTTCACCGACGCTGTACCGCGAGGTCAGACCGCCCATGCGGAAATCGTCGCTCATGATGACACCGGTAAACCCGTAGGTTTCGCGCAGCAGCTCCGTAAGGAAATAGTGCGACATGGAGGCGATGTCCGTGCCGTCGATCTCGGGGTAGAAAATGTGCGCGACAAGCACAACGTCCACGCCCGCATCAATACCGGCCCGGAAGGGAATGAGGTCGTAAGCCTCCATCTCCTCGAGCGTTTTGTTCACAACGGGCGTGCGCGCGTGCGAGTCTTCGCTCGTAGCGCCGTGACCCGGGAAGTGTTTGGCTGTGGACAGACAACCACCGTCGTTCAGACCCTGTATGGCGGCTGCGCCGAGGGAGGATACAGTCTCTGCATCGCTGCTGATGATGCGCGACTTGAGAAATGTGCCGCTCGGGTTTTTCGCTACATCGAGCACAGGCGCAAGATCCATGTTGATGCCGGTCTCCCGCAGCTTTTTGCCTGCGGTCAGAAACTGATCGTAGGTGAACGCCGTATCGTTCCGCTGTCCCTGCTTTCGGCCCGAGAGGATCGGCGGACGCCATTTGAAACGCTGGACAAGACCGCCTTCCACATCGATACTGACCAGGAAGGGAATATCCGTTTGGTTGAGACTGTCGAGCTGCTGCAGCAGGGCCGCCGCACGGTCAAAACCGCCGCCGCTCGACTCCGGGTCGATGTTGACGCCGTACAGCGCAAGGTTTCCAACATGGTATTGCTCGAGGAATGAACAAAACTGTTCGTTCGGGCGATTCACTCCGGAAAAGCCGAACATGACGAGCTGGCCGAGCTTGTCCTGTATGGACATGCTCGCGATAAAGGCATCCAGAGGATCCGTTTCCGGTTCCGGCGCGTCCGGAACGGGCGTTGGGCCGGTCGTGTCCGCGTCGACGGCGACGGGCGTGTCGGTCGCGTCCGCTGCGGGGGCTGCATCGGGCGTTTGCGACTGCCACAGCAGGGCGCAGCCGTTGGGCAGGAGCGCGGAGAGCCGCGCGGCTTCGCTCGCATCATATGGAGCCTGTGTCAGATCCAGCGTC
>HF985409.1 GCA_000432015.1 Clostridium sp. CAG:1024
CAGACCGCCGCAGGGCAGACCCATCGCAAGCGGCGCGCCGCCGATGGCCGCCTGCACGGTCGCCTTCGGCAGATATGCGATCACCGGAAACAACCGTTCGCGCAGGTCAAGCGCCGTCCCGAGCAGGGAGAGATAGGTGCCGACGGAACGAAAGATCAGGCCGATCACCAGCAGCAGCAGCGCCGGAAGCCCCGCGTCGGCCAGATAACGCAGATCGACGGCTGCGCCGACAAGCACAAAGAGCACCACCTCCGTCGCAAGCCAGAATTTCCCGAATTTTTCAGACAGCCGCGCGTCTACCTCGGGCGGCATCCGAAGCTGGACCGCGCATGCCACACTCATCACTGCGAGCAGCCCGGACAGCGCGACCTTGCCGGAGAGCGCGTCCTCGAGCCCAAGCAGAGCGGGCGCAAACAACACGCACGCCGCGATCTCAAACGTCGCCGGAAGAAACGACAGCAGCACTGCCGGGCGGCCGATGCGCCAGAGTGTCGAGAGGTCGAGCGACAGCCCCGCCTTGATGAGAATGATGACGAGCGCAAGCTGCCGAAGCTCCGAGGAAATGCCGAGAATGGACGGATCGAGCAGATCGAGCGCATACGGCCCCAGAACGATCCCCGTGATCAGCAGTCCGATTATGCGCGGCAGGCGGATGCGGCGGCAGACGGACGCCGTGGAAAGTCCGACAAGATACATCAGTCCGAGTGAAGTGCGCATGGAAAGATTTCCCTCCTGAAAATGGGAATCTGCCGCCGCGCCGGAAAAAGAAAAAACTCCCCAGGCGCTCTTGCGGCGCATGAGAAGTCATCAGTCGGAAGTGCCGGCGGTTCCGGCAAGGCGCAAGCTGCGTCCTGCCGCGGGAGAACCTCATTCCCATCTTTTTTTGCAGTATACCGAAATCGATCGTTTCTGCCAAGCGCACGACGGCGCATTGTTTCACGTGAAACAGCGGACTCGGATGTACGCGGCCGACACCATTGTTTCACGTGAAACATTTCCGTCTCGCGCCGCCGCAATTGACAATGTTTCACGTGGAACATATAATAATCACGGAATACAGCGCAGCAAAGCTGCAAAAGCAGGAATTTATGGAGGAAGCTATGGCAAAGATCATCGCGATCGCAAATCAAAAGGGCGGCGTGGGCAAGACCACGACCTCCGTGAATCTGTCCGCCTGTCTTGCGGAAGAGGGCAAGCGCGTGCTGCTTGTCGACTCCGACCCGCAGGGAAACTCAACGAGCGGTCTCGGCGTGGATAAAAGCACGGTGGAAAACACGATCTACGACGTGTTCATCAACGACGTGCCGGCAAAGGACGCGGCGATCCCCACGATGATCGACACGCTGCATCTCATTCCCTCTGACATTGCGCTTGCGGGCGCGGAGATCGAGCTGGTCGGCCGCATGGCGCGGGAGCAGGTGCTCAAGCGCGCCCTGTACGGCGTGCGAAACGCCTACGACTATATCTTTATCGACTGCCCGCCGTCGCTCGGGCTGCTCACGCTGAACGCTTTGAACGCCGCGGATACGCTGCTCGTGCCGATTCAATGCGAGTTCTATGCGCTCGAGGGCCTGTCGCAGCTGATGAACACGGTGAAGCTCGTGAGAAAGAATCTGAACCCCGCGCTGGACGTCGAGGGCGTAGTGCTCACGATGTATGATTCCCGGACGAATCTATCCGTGCAAGTCGTTGAGGAAGTGAAAAAGTTCTTCAAAAACAAGGTCTATGAAACGATCATCCCGCGCAGCGTGCGCCTCGGGGAAGCGCCGTCCTTCGGTCTGCCGATCACGCGCTATGCAAGCAACAGCACAGGCGCGCACGCATATCGGGCGCTCGCCGCGGAGCTCATGGAAAAGGAGGGCAAGTAACATGGCTGCAAGAAAGGGACTGGGCCGCGGCCTTGACGCACTGCTCGACCCGTACATGGAGGAAAACACGGGAAAAAAACCCGGCGTGCAGGAGGTCGACGTCCGGCTGATCGACACGAACGCGCAGCAGCCCCGCAAGCAATTTGAGGAGGAGGCGCTCAAGGAGCTGGCCGCCTCAATCCGGCAGCACGGCATCGTACAGCCGCTGATCGTGAAGGAGCAGAACGGGCGCTATCTCATCGTTGCGGGCGAGCGGAGATTCCGCGCCGCGCGGATGGCGAAGCTGGAAACGGTCCCCGTGCTCACGGTCGATTACGACGAGGCGAAGATCCACGAGGTCGCGCTCATCGAAAACATCCAGCGCGAGGATCTGAACCCGATCGAGGAAGCGACGGCGATCCGTTTTCTGATGCAGCAGCACGACATGACGCAGGAGGAGGTCGCGGAGCGTATCGGAAAGAGCCGCCCTGCGGTCGCGAATGCGCTGCGGCTGCTCCAGCTTCCGCAGCCCGTGCTTGCGCTTGTGCGTGAGGGAACGATCTCTGCGGGACACGGCAGGGCGATCGCGGGCATTGCGGACGCGGCGACGCAGCAGAAGATCGCGGACGAATGCGTGCGGCTGGGATATTCGGTGCGCGCGCTGGAGAGCCGGATCAAGAATCTGGATGCGGACAAGCCGAAGAAGGCGAAGAAGGCGCAGCCGGCGCTCACGCCGGTCCTGTCCGATCTGGAGGAGGGTTTCCGCGAGCGGCTCGGCACAAAGGTGAAGATCGCGGGCAGCGAAAAACGCGGCAAGATCACGATCGAGTATTTCTCCGAGGACGATCTGCAGCGGATCTACGAGGCGCTGAACGGCTAAGGGGGACGGTTTCTTTTCTTCTAAAAGGGGGGAACGTTTTCTTTTCTTGAAGAAAAGAAACAAAAGACACTGCGGGGGAGGGTGTTTTTCGGAGGAAAGGCGGTTTCCCGCACGTCCTGCTTGGAGCATAAAAACGGACGGTTCACATACGAACCGTCCGTTTTGTGGCATGTTGGTGAAAGCGGCAGGAGCGCAGAAAAGGAACTCAGCCGCAGATGATTTTCTTTTGCG
>HF985410.1 GCA_000432015.1 Clostridium sp. CAG:1024
CTTTGCGGCGGCCGCAGGACCGAAAAGGAGACACAAATGCTGATCGCAGGCTTTCGCAAAACTTCATTCATTGATTATCCGGGACAGCCGTGCGCGGTGGTCTTTACCCCGTATTGCAACATGAACTGTTCCTACTGCCATAATGAGCAGATCCTCCGGGGCGATGTGCCGCTCATCTCTGAGGATGAAGTCATGGACTATCTGGAAAAGCGCGCGGGACTGCTCAAAGCCGTTACGGTCTCCGGCGGCGAACCGACATTGCAGCAGAACCTGATCCCGTTCATCGAAACGGTGAAGACGCTCGGTTATGCGGTGAAGCTCGATACCAACGGCAGTAAACCCGATGTGCTGCGCGAACTTTTGCAGAAGAAATTGCTGGATTACGTTGCAATGGACATCAAGGCGTCGCCCGAACGGTACGACGAAGTGACGCGCGTGAAAAACGATCTGGACGCGATCCGCAGGAGCATCACGCTTCTGCGCAACAGCGGCGTGGAGCATGAATTCCGCACGACCTTTGCACCGGAACTGACAACGGAGGATGTTGTAAAGGCGGCAGAACTGGTCAAGGGGACGGAGCGTTTCTATCTTCAGCAGTACCGCCCGCGGCATGAGGGCGACCCGGATGCGCATGTTCCCTCCTATGTGCGCGAGACTGCGGCAGCGGTCGAGACGGCGATTGGCGTGTGTACGGTGCGCGGGCTCTGAGAATCCGCGGTCTGCGCGTATGACAGCGTGCATAAAGCATGCCGTTATTGTATACCCTGCGGAAGAAGCGCCATCCTAATAGCATGGATGCTGCAAGTTTTCAATGGCTCGACACCGTCTGCGGGCCTTACGCACTGCTTTGTCAGACGGAAGGAATGCTTCTGCCGGGCGCGGAAACCATTCTGTGCGGCGCTGTGCGCGAAACGGGTGCGCCGCTCTTGTATGCGGATGCGGCGATCCGAACGGGAAAGGACGAGCTTCCTTTATATAAGCCGGATTTTGCACCGGATACGCTGCTGCGGCAAAACTATGTCGGGAGCCCGCTGTTGCTCTCAAAGACACTGCTGCTGTCGCTCGGCTGCGCGCCAGAGCGCATGAATGCGGACGAGCAGTTTGCTCTGACGCTTCGAGCGATGCTGAACGCCGCACAGACGGTACATGTCCCGCATGTACTGTTTGCAGGCGGGCCGCCGCCTGCTCCGCGTTCCGTGCATCCGGTGGAGACAGCGCTGCTGCGGCTTGGCAGACGCGGTATCGCCGCACTGGGAGATGTGAACGACAGGTTTGCGATACGGTATGCCTTGGAGCGGAAGGCGCGGGTCTCCGTGATCGTCCGAAGTTACGGGGATCCGAATGCGCTGCGGCGCACGCTGGAATCCGTCGAGCTGTGTGCAGGCGAAACGGAATATGAGACGATTGTTGCAGCAGGCGGGATCATTCAAACCGCTGCGGAGCAGTATTATCGTGCGCTCGAACGGCACGGGGCGGCACGGGTCGTGCGCTGCCCGGGCGAGGAAAACGACGCAAGACTGAAAAATATCGCCGCAGGCTGTGCGAGCGGCGCCTATCTTCTTGTTATGGATGCAGGAACGGTCGCAAAGACGCCAAATACGCTGCTGCAATTCCTGCTTGAGGCGCAGAATTCGGGAGCGGGTGTGATCGCGGGCTGGGTGGAGGACGAGCGCGGGCTGCGGCATTCCAGCGAGCTTACCGTGGATGCGCAGGATATCCCGCGTCCCGTGGGGGCGGAGGAGGAGACCTTTGCAAATGCGGGTTGCACACACAATGCAACGCTCCTTGGCGGCGCGATCTTTGTGAGCGCGGAGGCCTTCGGCGCGGCGGACGGGTTTGACGAGACCTTCGACAGCTGCTGGTGCGAGACGGCGCTGTCGCTCACGCTTGCGCAGCGCGGACGGCGAAACGTTGTCACGCCGGACGTTTGCTTTCAGAAAACGAGCGCTGTTGTCCGACCGCTTTCAAGGCGAAATCGCGAGCGGTGCGGCGATATGTTTCGTGCGCTGCGGGTGCAGGGCGATCCGATGCGCTCGCAGAATCCGGCATATCTTGCCGCAATCCGCAGCAAAACGGGGGATGCGGAGAAGGGACAAAAAATTGAAAATTATGCTTGACAGAACGGGCGGAATCCTGTAATATATTTCCCGTAGCCGCGCTCGGTTCGTCTAGTGGCCTAGGACACCGCCCTCTCACGGCGGTAACAGGGGTTCGACTCCCCTACCGGGTACCAGAAAAGCACGATGGTTTGATATAAAACTGTCGTGCTTTTTTCATACGATGCCCGGCGCGGCGGGGAAACCGCGAAAAAGGAAAGGCGCGCGGAGGAGGAAGAGCGTATGCTGGCCAGAGCAACAATGCAGGATATCCGGGATTACGGCGATTGGGCTTATAGCCTTGCGCTGGATCCGACCCGCTCCGGCTATCCGACCTATTGCGACGGCATCAAAACAAAAGCGGAGTTTTTGACTGCGGCGAAACAGGCTTTGATGAGAGAGACGGAGGAATTGCTTCTCTTTCGCATGGATGGAGCCGTAGAGGGGTGGATCTCTTTGACGTGGATCCCGGAGGATGGGTATCTGCAAGTCGACAGCTTCAATATCCGACGCGGAACACGGCGTGCACTGGAAGAACTGCTGACGCTGCTTGAACGGCACTATTCGGGGTATACGGCGCATTTCGGGTTTCCGGGGGAAAACCGCGACGCGATATGCTATCTTCGCTCGCAGGGGTTTCGGTGTATCGAACATGCATGGAACCATACGTTCGTCTTTCAGAACTACCGGGCGACGGCGGACGCAGAGGGGATCGAGAGGATCACACGGCAGAGCTTTGACAGGTTTTGCGCAGTATACCGCCCGGATCCCGATACATACTGGGATTGCAGCCGCATCTTTGAAACGCTGGAGGATTGGACGATATTTGTAAAGGATCAGAATGGCGCGCCCGATTCCGCGATCTTTCTGCGCGGCGGGGGCGCACGTTGCTGCGAGGTTTACGGGGCGGCGTTTGCGGACGGGGAATTCCACGAGCGCTCGTTTTGCGAACTGCTGTCCGCCGCCCTCAACGCATGCAAACGCATGGGCGCGCGGTACATGACATACCTCTGCGGAGAAGAAGAAAGAAAGGCCCTGCAAGAATTCGGATTCCGATACATCGGCGAATACGTTTTGTACGCAAAATCCCTTTGATGGGGCGCGTGGAACGAACGCTCCGGACCACAGTCCGCGCACATAGGCGTGGCCGATCGCCGCACGGGGCGGACGTCCGAACCGGGCAGCGAGTGCGGATCATGGAAAAGGAAGCATACGGCCGAGCGGACGGGACGGCATGGATACGCAGACGTGAAAGCATAAAAATTCATTCAATATGGTCAAATCATTAAGAAATATTAGACAATTCGGTGGAACACATAGAACTAATACAATGAAATACTATGCAAATCTCTCTCGTTTTTTTTCGCGAAAAGGTATTGCATTCGCAGAAGAGATTTGATATATTATATGATAAATTATTCTTCGGTACAACTGTATACCGAAATGCGATATGAGATGGGTGTGTTCGAGCCGTTCGGCTCGGACGGTTCGACGGAAACGACGGCCGGAATACGGCGCCGGATTCCGGAGTGAGTGGAAAGACGGGGTGAAGAGAGTTTGAACACGAAAATGCTGATGTACATTCTCAAACGGCTGGGTCTTGCGATCCTGACGATTTGGGTCGTCATTACGGTCACATTCTTTGTGATGCACGCTGTGCCGGGCGGTCCGTTCCTCAGTGAAAAGGCGGTCTCAGAGGCGGCGCAGAAAGCGCTTGAAGCAAAGTACGGGCTGGACAAACCGTTGTTTGAACAGTATATTACCTATCTCAAGGATATCGTGACGCGGTTCGACTTCGGTCCTTCTCTGAAACTGCGCGGCCGACAGGTCGTCGACATCATCGGCGACGGCATGAAGACCTCCGCAAAGCTCGGTCTGATCGCCGCATTTTCGTCGCTCATTGTCGGCGTGGTGCTTGGGGCGGCCGCAGCGCTTCACCGGAACAAGCTGATCGATAAGGTCATCATGGTCATCACGACTGCGTTCGTGTCCATGCCTTCGTTCATTATGGGCTCGCTGCTGCTCGTGCTGTTTGCCATTACATTCTCGCTGCTGCCGGCCAACGGCACAACCCCTGCCGGGCTTGTTCTGCCGGTGATCACGCTCGCACTGTATCCCATGGCGTATATCACGCGTCTGACCCGTTCGTCCATGCTCGACGTGCTCGGCCAGGACTACATTCGCACGGCGCGCGCCAAGGGCGTTTCCGGCATGAAGGTCATTTTCGGCCACGCGCTGAAAAATGCGCTCATCCCGGTCATCACATATTTCGGACCCATGCTTGCTTATATCGTGACCGGCTCGCTCGTGGTCGAGCAGATTTTCGCGGTACCCGGCATCGGCCGCGCATTCGTGAGCAGCATCACGGGACGTGATTATCCCCTCATCATGGGTACGACGATCATACTCGCGGCGCTGATCGTCATCATGAACCTCGTGAGCGACATCCTGTACAAGGTTGTCGATCCGAGAATCAATCTGGAGTAAGGAGGCAGAAGCATATGATGAGCAAAAAACCGTTCAGCCTCCATGTCAACCTCGATGCGTTTATGCCCGCAACCGACGAGGAAAAGGCGTATATGGTGCAGATGCGTCCATCCACGACCTTCTTCCGTGACGGCATGAAACGGCTGCTGAAGAATCCTGTTGCGACGATCAGCATAATCATCATTCTGATTATCGCACTGTCGTCGATCTTCATTCCGATGATCTGGCCGTATTCCTACGACTCGATGCTCGGCGTAACGCCCGGCAAACCGGTCGATGCGTCCTATAACAACCTTGCGCCCTTCGCCTATGGCAAGACGGAGCAGAAGAAGCTCGACGCGGGGGAGACGGTGTTCCCGCATGTGTTCGGCACGGACTCCGCGGGACGCGATTACTTCATCCGTATCGTTTATGGAACGAGGATCTCGCTGGCGGTCGGTTTCTTTGCAAGCATCATCGTTTTGATCATCGGCATGACGATCGGCTCGATCGCCGGATACTGCGGCGGCAAGGTGGATCTGATCATCATGCGGATTGTGGACATCATCTATTCCCTGCCCGACATGCTGATGGTCATTCTTCTCGCATCCGTGCTGAAGCTGACGATCGGCGATGCGCTCGAGGGGACGGCGCTTGCCAAAATCGGCAGCAATATCATCAGCCTGTTCATCGTGTTCGGCGTGCTGTATTGGGTCTCGATGTCCCGTCTGATCCGCGGCCAGATTCTATCGCTGCGCGAGCAGGAATATGTGCTTGCGGCGCGCGCTGCGGGCGCAAAGGGCGGCTGGATCGTCAAAAAGCATCTGCTGCCGAACTGCATCAGCGTCGTGATCATCTCGACCGCGCTGCAGATTCCGAACGCGATTTTTACGGAGAGCTTTCTGTCCTTCCTGGGCCTCGGCGTCAACGCGCCCATGCCCTCGCTCGGCTCGCTGGCGTCCGACGCGCTGAACGGTCTGAAGTCCTATCCGTTCCGGCTGATCATCCCGGCTGTGGTCATCTCACTCATCGTGCTCTCTCTGAACCTATTTGGCGACGGGCTGCGCGACGCATTTGACCCGAAGCTGAAGGACTGAGAAAGGGGCGAGCAGAAATGGCAATGTTAGAAGTACGCGACCTGCACACCTCCTTCTTTACCCCGGCCGGCGAGGTGAAAGCGGTCAACGGGATCTCCTTCAATCTGGATCACGGCAAGGTGCTCGGCATCGTCGGCGAGTCCGGCTCGGGCAAGTCCGTGACCGCGTATTCGATCATGCAGATCCTCGCAAACACCGGAAAGATCGTGTCGGGCTCCATCAAGTTTGACGGGAAGGAGCTTGTAAACGCGGGCGAATCCGTCATGAAAACAATCCGCGGCAATAAGATCTCTATCATTTTCCAGGATCCGATGACCTCGCTGAATCCGACGTATACGATCGGACATCAGCTGATGGAAGCGATCATGCTGCATACGGGACGCAACAAGCGGCAGGCGCATGAACGGGCGATCGAGATGCTGAAGCTCGTCAACGTGAACGAACCGCTCAAGCGTATGAAGCAGTATCCCTTTGAGTTGTCCGGCGGTATGCGGCAGCGCGTTATGATTGCAATGGCGCTCGCCTGCGAACCGGACATTCTGATCGCGGACGAGCCCACGACTGCGCTCGACGTGACGATCCAGGCGCAGATCCTGGAGCTCATGCGGTCGCTGCAGGAAGAACTCGGCATGGCGATCATCATGATCACGCATGACCTCGGCGTCGTTGCACAGATGTGCGACGAGGTCATCGTCATGTACGCCGGCTCCATCTGCGAGCAGGGTACGGCGGATGAGATTTTCTACAACCCTAAGCATGAGTACACCAAGGGTCTGATGCGCTCGATCCCGACCGCAGATACGGCCGGGCAGAAGCTGCGGCCCATCTCCGGAACGCCGATCGATCTGCTGAATCTTCCGGAGGGCTGCCCCTTCGCGCCGCGCTGTGACGCAGCGATGAAGATTTGTCTCAAACAGCGCTGCGGGCGGATGCAGATCAACGACTTTCATCAGGCGGCCTGCTGGGTGAACATCAGGGAAGGCGTCGAAAACGGCTCGATCGTGCTGGAACTCGAGCCTGCGGAGACTGCACAGGAAGGCGGTGCGAACGCATGAGTGAACGGAACAATCTGCCTTTGATCGACGTGCGCGATCTGAAACAGTATTTCAACATCAACGTCGGCATGTTCAAGACAAAGCCGCTCAAGGCGGTGGACGGCGTGTCGTTCTCGATTAAAAAGGGGGAGACGCTCGGCCTTGTCGGCGAATCGGGTTGTGGGAAGACTACGGTGGGCCGTTCCATCCTGCACTTGTACAAACCGACCTCCGGCCAGATTTTCTACAACGGAAAAGAGATCAGCACCCCGAAGGAGATCCACGACTTCCGTAAAAAGGCCACCATGGTCTTTCAGGATCCGTACTCCTCGCTGAACCCGCGCATGACGGTATCCGATATTATCGGAGAGCCGCTGGATATCCACAAAGCCTATGCGACGAGGGCGGAGCGGCAGGCGCGCATCCTTGAGCTCATGGAGCGTGTCGGCCTCAACAGTGAACATGCGTCCCGCTATGCGCACGAGTTTTCCGGCGGCCAGCGGCAGCGCATCGGCATCGCAAGAGCACTTGCTCTGAACCCGGACTTCATCGTCTGAGACGAGCCGGTCTCCGCGCTGGACGTTTCCATTCAGGCGCAGGTCATCAATATGTTCGACGAGCTGCAGGACGCGCTGGGGCTTACCTACCTGTTTATCGCGCATGACCTGCTGGTCGTCCGGCATATCAGCGATCGTATCGCGGTCATGTACCTCGGAAAGATGGTCGAGCTTGCGGATGCCGAGGAGATCTACGATCATCCGCTCCATCCGTACACAAAATCGCTCATGAGCGCCGTGCCGGTTCCGGACCCGAAGATTGCGCGCGCCAATCAGCGCATCGTGCTGTCCGGCGACATTCCGAGCCCGCTGAACGCGCCCTCCGGCTGTCCGTTCCGTACCCGCTGCGCCTATGCGGAGGCCTGCTGCGCGGAATCCATGCCGCCGTTTGAGGAGATCAGCAGCGGCCACTTTATCGCCTGCCACCGGGCGAAGGAGATCGACTGAGCCGCAGGACGCTGTGCGTGCCGAATGCGGCGCGCGCAGGGAAACGCACGATATTTGACACGGGATTCCCTGTTCCGTTCAAAGAACGAACGAAACGGTACCGCTTCAAATATAGATAGAAGGAAGGAAGGAAATCAATCATGAAGAAATTGCTTGCTTTGTTGCTTGCAGTGGCGATGGTGCTCTCTCTGGTCGCCTGCACAAAGACGCCGACAACCGAGCCGACCGCCAAGCCTACTGCTGGTGAGCCCGCAGCGGCCATGGGACCCAGCTCTATCGCCGTCTGCCTCGCATCCGAGCCCGACACCATTGACCCCGCGCTGAACTCCGCTGTTGACGGCGCAACGCTTGTCGCGCATCTGTTCTCCGGTCTCGCCAAGTGGGACCAGGATGAAAACGGCGCGCTCGTGATCGCTCCCGACGCTGCAAAAGAACTCGTTGAGGGCGTTGTCAATGAGGACGGCACCGTGACCTATACCTACACCCTGCGCGACGGCCTCAAGTGGTCCGACGGCAAGGATGTCACCGCCGCCGATTTCGAATATGCCTGGAAGCGCGCTGCCTCCACGGCGCTCGGTGCAGACTACGGTTACATGTTCGAAGTTGTCAAGGGCTATCCGGATGAGCTCGCAGTCAAGGCACTGGACGAGAAGACCCTCGAAGTGACGCTCGCCAACAGCGTTGCGTACTGGAACGAGCTGCTTGCGTTCCCGACCTACTTCCCGGTGCGTGAAGATGTTGTTGCGAACGAAGCTTGGGCAACCGACGCTTCGACCTATGTGAGCAACGGCGCGTACAAGATGACCGGCTGGGAGCACAACAGCGTCATCACCCTCGAGAAGAACCCCGATTTTGTCGACGCAGATCAGATCACGATGGATAAGATCGAGTTCTATCTCTCCGACGACGCCAACAACATGCTGACCAACTTCGAAAACGGCAGCTGGCAGCTCATCGACGACGTTCCGACCAACGAGATCGCGAACCTTAAGGTGAACTACCCCACCGAGTTTGTCGTTGCGGGTCAGATCGGCACCTACTATGTCTGCTGGAACATCAACGAGCAGATCCTGCCCGCTTCCAGCACGCTGACCGGTTCTGAGGCAGAGGCTGCAAAGGCGGAGATCCGCAAGGCGATCAGCCTGCTGTTCGACCGTAACTACATCGTTGAAGAGATCGCCCAGGCCGGCCAGATTCCCGCGTCCTCCTTCGTCGCCATGGGCATGACGAACCCGGACGGCTCGCAGTTCTATCAGACTGCCGGCGGCAATGACGGCTACTACGGCTACTACAACGTTTCCGCCGATGCGCTTGAGTCGAACTTTGCATCCGCTATCGAGACGCTGAAGAAGTACTACACCTTCGACGAAGCGACCCAGATGTTCACCGACTTCCCGACCCTGACCTACCTCTACAACACCTCCGACAGTCACAAGGCGATCGGCGAATACCTCCAGAACGCGCTTGCAACCGTCGGCATCACGATGAACCTCGAGAACCAGGAATGGAACACCTTCCTGAACACCCGTAAGAACGGCGATTACTCCATCGCGCGTAACGGTTGGATCGCGGACTACAATGATCCGATCTGCTTCCTCGATATGTGGACGACGAGCTCCGGCAACAACGACGTCCAGTTCGGCAAGGGCGATCACGAGACCGTCGCGATCTACAACCTGGATCTGACCGCGCTTGGTTATGACGTCAAAGTCGAGAACGGCACCTGGGCACAGACCTATGACGTGCTGATCTCCCTGATCAAGGGCTGCACGGACAATGAGGTCCGCTACCAGCTCATGCACATCGCTGAGGATCTGCTCATGTCCACCGGCTGCATCTGCCCTCTGTACTTCTACACGGACATCTACATGCTGGATGACAGCGTCCACGGCTTCTTCTCCAACCCGCTCGGCTACAAGTACTTCATGTACTGCACGATCGAGAAATAATCGGGCGCGAAACGAACCGAAGGAACCGTCCCATTGGGACGGTTCCTTTTTGTATTCGGATATGCTGGGCGCAGCCCGAAGAGCGGTATGCCGAGGGACGAATTGCAACGGCGCAGGGATTCTGCTATACTGAAATCGAAAAGAGATCAGAACAATTGCACTTCTGAAAGAATCATGCGGAGGGATACCGATGGCAAAGTATATCATGGCGCTCGATTCCGGCACGACGAGCAATCGCTGCATTCTGTTCAACCGCAGGGGCGAGATCTGCAGCGTCGCACAGAAGGAATTTGCGCAGTCCTATCCGAAGCCCGGCTGGGTGGAGCACGATCCCGTAGAGATTTGGAATACGCAGCTGAGCGTTGCGCAGGAAGCCATGAGAAAGGTCGGCGCGCGGGCGGAGGACATCGAGGGCATCGGCATCACGAACCAACGCGAAACGACCGTCGTCTGGGATAAGCGGAACGGCGAGCCCGTCTATCCTGCCATTGTCTGGCAATGCAGAAGGACGGCGGAATACTGCGACGAGCTGCGCGGACGCGGCCTGTCCGAGCGGATTAGGGAGAAAACCGGGCTCATCATCGACGCGTATTTTTCCGGCACGAAGCTGCGCTGGATCCTTGAAAACGTTCCGGGTG
>HF985411.1:0-5555 GCA_000432015.1 Clostridium sp. CAG:1024
TTCCGACGTCGATAAAGTACGCGTCAAGCAGCGCAGGTTCGCCGTTTGCGCCGGGGATCGGCGTTGCGCTCGGCGGAGCCTTTGACGGCGCGGGAGGCGTAGCGTCGCCGCCCGTAAGATAATAATACGCAAGCAGCCCCGCTGTGAGCAGCAGCAGGGCAAATACCAGCAGTCGCACCAGCCAGGCCGGCACGGCCCGACGCTTTGTTTCATTCAGTTCATCCCAAATCTCATCTCGTTGCATAAAAACAGTATACTCCCAAAACCGACAAAAGAAAAGCGGCGGCAAGAATCCCTTGCAAGACGCTGCGGCGTTTGCTATTCTGAAAGAAAAAAACGTGCGGTTTCGCATGAAACGGGCAGGCATAAACCGACGCGGTTTTGTTAAAAACATAAACGGGATTTCGTTAAAGCAAAGGGAGGAAACGATGAAGGAATTGTATGAAGCGATTGCGAAACGGCTTCGCAACGGAGAATCCGTCGTGCTTGCGACCGTCCTGAAATCCAGCGGGTCGACACCGCGCGGCGCGGGCGCGCAGATGCTCGTGTTTGAAAACGGCACGACCATGGGGACCGTCGGCGGCGGGACAGTAGAATACGAAACGGGAAAGCTGGGAGTTACGCTGCTGCGGGAAAAACGCTCCGAGGTAAAGCGGTATCAGCTGACGAATGACCAGGTGGCCGATCTCGGCATGATCTGCGGCGGGCGGGTCACGGTCGCGCTCCAGTATATTCCGGCCTCCGACGTTCGCTTTGAAACGCTGTTTTCCGATGCGGCGAATCTCTGTTCAAAAAACGAGGACGCTTGGCTGATCCTTCGCATCACAGATAACGGAACGGCGTTTGAGACGGCCATTTCTGATGGTAACGAAGTCAGCTGCACGCGGGCCTTCACGATTGCGGATGTCCGCCCATACCTGTGGAACAAAGCCGTGTATGAGACGGGAGAGACCGCATGGTTCTGTATGCCGATCGCGGTGGCGGGACGCACATATGTTTTCGGCGGAGGACATGTGGCGCAGAAGCTCGTTCCCCTGCTGAGCTTTCTGCACTACTCCGTGACCGTCGTTGACGATCGGCCGGAGTTTTGCAATGCGGAGATTTTTCCAGATGCGGAGGCTTGCCGGGTCATCGACAGCTTTGACGACGCGTTATCCGGGTTCGACATTGGCGTAGGCGATGAGATCGTCATTATGACGCGCGGCCATCAATCGGATTATGAGGTCGTCGAGCAGGCGCTGAAAACGAACGCGGCATATATCGGCTGTATCGGAAGCCACCACAAAGTAGCGTTGACACGCAAACGGCTGCTTGCGGCGGGGTATTCCGAGCAAGAGCTTTCGCGGCTTCACGCACCCATCGGACTGCCCATTCGCGCCGAGACGCCGGAGGAGATCGCCGTAAGCGTTGCGGCGGAGATGATCCGCTGCCGTGCCGAGCGGCATTGACAGATGCGACAGAGAGGCCGTTCCGCTCGAAGAAACGGCCTTTGCAGCATACCTGCACGTTCCCCTTTTTCTTTGCCCGATTTTATGATATACTTATTTTTGTAAAATTGTGTATCGTGCTTTGCCGGATAAACGCACAGAGTTCGAAGGCAGGTGCAGTGTAGAGGATAAGGGGGATTCAACGCTGGGAAAAAGTCGAACCATTCTGTTGGAGAAGCTGAAAGAATCGCTCGCGTCGGTTTTGCCAATCACGGGCATTGTGTTTCTGCTTTGCTTTACCGTCGTACCCGTTCCGACGGATATTCTCATGGCGTTTGTGGTCGGCGCAGTGCTGCTGATCCTCGGCATGGGACTGTTCACGCTTGGCACGGACCTTGCCATGACGCCGATCGGAGAGCAGGTCGGCGCCGCAATCACAAAATCAAGAAAGATATGGTTTATCGTACTGATCTGCTTTGTTGTCGGCATGATCATTACGATCGCAGAGCCTGATCTGCAAGTGCTCGCCGGGCAGGTGCCGAATATCCCGAACCTCGTCATCATACTGACCGTGGCGGTCGGCGTCGGCATTTTTCTCGTGATCGCACTGCTGCGCATCGTGTTCCGCATCAAGCTGACATATCTGCTGATCGGGTTTTATGTGTTTGTGTTCGTACTCGCGCAGTTCGTGCCGTCGGAGTTTCTTGCTGTAGCCTTTGACTCCGGAGGCGTTACGACCGGCCCCATGACGGTCCCGTTTATTATGGCGCTGGGTGTCGGCGCTGCGGCTATCCGTACTGACCGAGAGGCGGAAAACGACAGCTTCGGCCTTGTTGCGCTCTGCTCCATCGGGCCGATTCTGTCCGTGCTGATTCTCGGGCTTATCTTTCGCCCGGAGGCGGCGGAGAGCGCCTATACGCCCGTTGTGATACCGGCCTTTGAAAACTCCAGAGAACTGTGGCGTTATTTTTCCTCGTCGTTCCCGGAGTATTTGAAAGAAGTGCTGCTGGCGCTGCTGCCCATTCTTTTGTTCTTTGCCCTGTTTCAGGTCACGGTCATTCGTCTGAAGCGCGGGCCGCTGATTCGCATCGGGATCGGCCTTGTGTATACCTTCGTTGGCCTTGTACTGTTTTTGACCGGCGTGAATGTCGGGTTTATGCCGGTCGGCAACTATATCGGGAGCCAGCTTGGCGGGTTGGGCTATCATTGGATCATCATTCCGATCGGCATGGTCATCGGTTATTTTATCGTAGCGGCAGAGCCGGCGGTGCATGTGCTCAACAAGCAGGTCTATGAATTGACCTCCGGCGCGATCCCGCCCAAAGCGCTGTCAACCAGCCTGTCCATCGGTGTGAGCGCGTCGGTCGGGCTTGCCATGCTCCGCATTGTTTTGGATATTCCGATCCTGGCGTTTCTGCTGCCGGGGTATTTGATTGCGATCGTGCTGTCGTTTTTCGTCCCGCCGATCTTTACAGCGATCGCCTTTGACTCGGGCGGCGTTGCATCGGGGCCCATGACCGCAACGTTCCTGCTGCCGCTTGCAATGGGCGCGTGCGCTGCGATGGGCGGGAATATTGTGGAGAATGCGTTCGGCATCGTGGCCATGGTCGCTATGACGCCGCTCATCACCATTCAGCTTCTCGGCGTGGTATTCAGCATCCGTGAGAAGAAGCAGCGCACGGAGCAGTCGGCGGAAAAGGCGCCGACAGAGGAGAATCTGATCGAACTGGAGGCCGACGAATGAACGACTTTCGCTTATTGATTGCAATTGTCCGAAGGGATCAGGGAAAAGCATACAGGGAGTTTTTGGTGCATTCCGGCGCAAAGCGCGTCATGGCAAGCCTCTGCAACGGCACGGCCAGCAAGAGCATGCTTGACTATCTCGGCATTGAAAAGACGGAAAAACTCATGCTGAAAACCATGCTGAGCGCCAGAACCGCGCGCAGACTTCAGCGTCAGCTCATAGAGGTCATGGGCATCGATGTGCCCGGCAACGGCATTTCCATGACGATCCCGGTCGGCAGCATCGGCGGCGTTTCAAGTATGCAGTATCTTGTGAGCGGACAGGAAATCGAGCAGGAAGAGGTGAAAAAAGTGAGCGAGTATCCCTATGCATTGATCATAACGATCGCGGACAAGGGCAACGTGGACATCATCATGGATGCCGCGCGGAGCGCGGGCGCACGAGGCGGCACGGTCATAGCGGCAAGAGGGACCGGCGCAGAAATGCAGGCTAGATTCTTTGGCATCTCCATCGGGGAAGAGAAGGAGATCGTCTATATCGTTGCGAAAAAAGCGGAAAAGGCCGCTATCATGCAGGCGATCATGGCCAAGGCCGGGCCGAATTCGGAGGCACACGGCGTCCTATTCTCGCTTCCGGTGGACAGCATCGCAGGCCTGCGCAGCGTTGCCGAGCATGAGGAGGAAGCGTAAGCGAGGCCGGAACTGTCATGATGCAAACAGCGCCTGAATCGCGCTGGGGTTGAGACGCGAATCAAAATAACGGGTCGAGGCATAATGCTTCGACCCGTTTTGCGCTTGCGGTCTTTCTCAAAACTCTTCCGGACAATATGCGGTTCGCCCAGAACCCTCGGCAGAATGATCCGATCCGGCGGAAAGCGCCATTAACTGAGCGTGCCGCTTTCCGTTCAAAGGCAGGTCGGGTGGGAGCATCGCATCAAGACCGGCCGGCATTCCCTGCAGCAGCCGCAAATACGCGTCCGTGTCCTCGGCAAAGACTTCTTCTGCACGGTTTTCGGCACGATTGAAGAAAGCATAGCCGAGCATCCGTTCGGCGGACGTGAGCACGACGAGCTCCGCACCGTCAGAACGAAGCTCTCCGATCCGGGATTGCATGGCCTCGGGCGTGCGGCAGGGCGCGAAGTCATAGCGCATCGCGCAGCGCGTATAGCAGCCCAGCAGCGATTTCGCGTCCGGCTCGGACACCATGGGAAGCGGAGAACCGCCAACTGTACGAACGCGCAGCGATTCCGCGCAAACGATATAGCCAAGCCCTGTGTAGATCGTGGGATCAACGGGGGAGAGAACGAGAAGTTCAGCGCCGGACGCCGCTGCGATTTCACGGATCCGCTGCATGGCGAGCCGCATGTAGCCGCGGCGCTCCGCATCCTTGCGCGTTGCGACGCCGCCGACCATGAGCGAAAGCCGCGGCTTTCCTGCGATGGAGAGCGGGAGAAGTCTGCCGTGCGCCATGCTGACGAGCTGCTCCGTACCGTTGCTCGACAAAAAGACGCCTGCCGACAGCGCAGGCACGAAGCGTTCCGAAAAATACCAGTCGCAGAATGCGTCGGAGTCCTCGAACCGCTCCTGCCAAAGCCTTCGGCAGGCGGGAATGTCATATTGTATGAGCGCTCGATCCGTGACCATGCTCAGCCGATGATATACTGCGCCGCCTTTTCAGGCTGGGCGGCAAGTTCCGCGCGCTTTTCATCGTAACCGGGCTTTCCGAGCAGTGCGTAGGTCGCGTTCTTGCCCTCTTCAACGCCGGGCTGATCGAAAGCGTTGATGGAGAGCAGCTCGCCGGCAAACGCGGTCATGACCTCAAACATGTAGAGCAACTCGCCGATCGTGAAGGGATTGACTTCGGGCAGCGTGATCGTGTGGGACAGATGACCGCTCTTGAGGATTGCGTATTCCGTTGCATGCTGCTCTGCGAGGATCAGTTCGTTCAGCGAATGGCCGGAGAGGAAGGACACGTCGTGAATATCCGAATACCCTTCGGGAATACGGACGTTCGCACGGTATTTCTCAACGCCGAGGAACGTGATGACCTTATCGAACGGGCCTTCCGTATAGAGCTGCACCTGCGAGTGCTGATCCGTGACGCCGAGCGCCTTGACCGGGGTTTGGCCTGTGTGCGCGGGACTGCCGTCGCGATGCACGCGCTTGCCGAGAGACTCCGCCCAAAGCTGCGCATACCAGTCGGAGATGTACTTCAGGGAATCCGCGTAGGGCATGAGCACGTTGATGTTGCAGCCTTTTTGCATGGCAATGTATTCAAGCGCGCCGAGCAGATAGGCCGGGTTCTTCTTGACGTCCTTTTCCGCGCACTGCGCGTCCATGTAGGCGGCACCCGCAAGAAGCTCGCGAATGTCGATGCCGCAGACA
>HF985411.1:5673-6907 GCA_000432015.1 Clostridium sp. CAG:1024
CCCTTGACCGCATCCGTCGTTGCGATCAGGTGCGCGGAGATGTCTTTTCCGTAGAGCTTGTGCAGCAGATCCGTCACGATGAGCAGCTGCGACATGGTTTCGCTGGTACCGCCGGATTTTGTGATCACGTTGAATACCGTCTTTTGTACGTCGATCACATCGAAGAGCGCCGCCATGGATTCCGGATCAACGTTGTCCAGGACATAAAGCCGCGGGCCCTTGCGCTTTTCGTTCGGCAGTTCGTTATAGCGGAGATGGCTGAGCGCCTGCTGCACGGCGATGGGGCCGAGCGCGCTCCCGCCGATACCGAGAACGACAAAGTTTTCACAGCGCAGACGAACGTCCGCCGCGACCGCTTCGATTTTCTCAACGACGTCCGCCTGGTTGTGCGGAAGTTCGCGCCAACGCATGGAAGCGCGGTTTGCCTCGACGGCTTCCGCCGCTGCGGAGAACTTGTCCGAAAGCGCGTCGAACTCCGCGTCGGTAATGCCGCGGTCGCCGAGCTGGAGCGCCATCATATTGTTGTAGTCGATCTTGAGGCGCATATCGGCCTGAAAAGCAGGATCTTCATAGCGTTTCATAGTATAAGTTCCTCCTGTTGTACTGATATTGTCACATGCCGGCATACCCATAAATGCTGGGGGGATGAAACGGCATGAAACGATGGCGGTTCAAAGTGCGCATATTCCTGTGCGTATGTTTGGCGCTTGCCGCGCTGACAAGCTGCGCACACAGCAAAAAGAGGGGTACGCTGCGCGTGCGCGTCACGGATGGTTGGACGGATGCGCCGATCGCAAACGCGCGGGTCGTGATCCCTGAGTGCGGTGCGGTCGCCGATACCGATGCAGCGGGGGAGACGGATCGCATCGAGATCCCGATCCGGGGAGACGAACACTTTCTCCATATCTTGCCCCAAGATTGGGGAACGGTGACAGTGCTCGTGTATGCGGATGGCTATTATTCGCTTGCGCTGTTCCATGCACACGTTACGGAGGATCAAGCGCGCGACCCGCTTGCGCTCTCTCTGTTTCCCAATGATGGCTCGCTCAAAACGCCTTTTTCGCTCGTAGAGTCGCCGGAACCGGCATGGGTCGAAGAGCTGCTGCACCGCTACGGGCCGTGACTGCTCAGCCTTCGAAGTCGAAACGCGCAGCAAGCTTGCGGTAGCAGTCGTAAAGCGCCGTCGTATCGGTATAAGCATCGCTGTACACCTCGATAAAGGCGGGGCCGCGAT
>HF985412.1 GCA_000432015.1 Clostridium sp. CAG:1024
CTTCTGACGCTTCGGAAGAAAAGCCCGGCGCTCCGGCACGGAAAATGCCGCATGGGCGCGCCGGCGGACAATGTGTTCGCGATCGTGCGCTATACGGAAGCAGACGCTGCGATACTGCTTGTCAACCGCGGCGAAGCGGAAACGCAAGTCAAGCTCACGCGGGACGCGCTGCCGGAGGGTCCGGACGGACGGGATGCGCTTCCGCTCGACGGGCGCTATACGGATCAGAACGGCGTCGTAGTCACTGCGAACGGCGAATTTTCTGCGGTGCTCCCGCCGCTTTGCGCAAAGATGTATATCAGAGGAGTGGAATGATGTTTCAACGGCCCCAACGAAATCTGGACGAATTGAACCGCACGCTCATGATCACGGGCATTGCGGCGCTGCTTGCGGGCATGTTTTTCCAATACGGCACATGGCCAAAGACTGCGCTCACGGCCGTTGCGGCGGCGGCGATTCTCTTTGCCGTGCTGCGCCTGTTTTCAAAGAACCCGACCCGCGTGTACCAGCAAAACATGAAATATCTCACCGCGGTCACGGCGGTAAAGAACTGGTTCCGGAACCTGTTCGGGCAAGGGAAGTCCCGTCCGGCGAACCGTACGCGGAAGCATCCCACGCTCAAGGAGCTGAAGGACTACAAATATTTCGTCTGCCCGCAGTGTGCGCAGCGGCTGCGTGTTCCGCGCGGAAAGGGCAAGCTTCGCGTGACCTGCACCAAATGCGGCAACAAGTTTGAGATAAAGAGTTGATTGTATGCGCCCCGCGGGGTATACTATGACCAGAATGGAAAGAAATCGGAGGATTTTTATCGTATGATTACCAAGGACATGACCATCCAGAAGATCATTGAGACGAACGAAGGCGTCGCGCCTATCCTGATGGCTGCGGGAATGCACTGCCTCGGCTGCGCCATGGCGCACGGTGAGACGCTCGAGCAGGCCTGCGCCGTCCACGGTATCGATGTGGACAAGCTCGCCAAGCAGATCAACGACTACCTCGGCGAGTAAGCGCTCTTCTTTTCTTTTTAGAAGA
>HF985413.1 GCA_000432015.1 Clostridium sp. CAG:1024
CCCGGAATGAAGCGCTGTACATAAACGTAGGCGTCGATCGGTGCTTTCTTGTGAGGAGCCCATTTCAAACTTGTTTTGCTTTCCATTTGTCGGATTTTATGCGATAATAAGAAAAGATTCGTCTGCCCGGCGCCTGCGGAAGTGAGCGCGGTATTTCATGCGGGCGGATACAGGCTCGGCCAAGGAGAAGTTTCAAAGAAAATATGGAATCGCAAAACGAGTTTTTCATAGATCAGACCCTGTATTCCGGCGCGCCTGACCGGCTTTTCGAACGGAGCGAAACGGAGCGCCTTGTATATCAAACCCTTGAGCGCCTGCATATCCCGTTTACGCGCGTCGATCACGCGCCCGCGGCGACGATCGCGGACTGCAAAAATGTCGACCGTCTGCTCGGCACGGAGATGTGTAAGAATCTGTTTCTTACCAACGCACAGAAAACGGCGTTCTATCTGCTGCTCATGCCGGGTGAAAAGCCGTTCCGCACAAAGGATCTGTCCAAGCAGATCGGTTCCGCGCGGCTGTCGTTTGCGGATGCGGAGCATATGTGGGAGTTCCTTCATATTCGGCCCGGCGCGGTATCCGTGATGGGATTGCTGTTTGACACGGAGCGGCGCGTGCGGCTGCTTATCGATCGCGAGCTGCTTTCCGCACCCTGCCTTGGCTGTCATCCCTGCGAGAACACATCGAGCCTCGGGATCGCGACGGCGGACATCCTGAATGTATTTTTGCCCTATACGGGACACTCCTACACGGAGATAACGCTGTAACATGACGGCGTGTCCGCGATGCAGGGAGACACTTTATGCTTCGCGGCGCAGTCGGCGCCGTGAAAGGAGGACAAAAGTATGACGACCCACCTGAGACGTGCGGCGCTTTTGCTGTCTATTTTCCTGCTTTTGATTCCGGCGGGCTCTCGTGCCGATGACGGGGAAACGATTTCAAACGGCACGGCGGCGCTTCCGGAGGGGTTGGAAGACTTCGCGTGGCGACTCACGGACGGCGATGAAAACAGCCGCGTTCATATTCCCGCGGAGCAGACGCTGACGCTTCGTCCGGAGGGCAAGGCGGCCGCGCTGCTGCTCGTCTGGTACACGCCGCCGAAAAGCGTTTCGGTCACACAGCTCACAGCGAGCGGGGATGCGATCGAAACCGTCACGACGGGTGGCGCGTTGGAAACGCTTGTGCCGCTGAATGCTCACACTGCCGAGCTGCGGCTGACATCCGAGGAGGGCTTCGCTCTCTCGGAATATCGCTTTTTGACAGCGGAGGAAGCTGAAAACGCCACGGTCTGGGAGGAACCCGCGCCCGTGGACGTCATGCTGATCGCCGCACATGCGGGGGATGAGCTCACCTGCTTTTCCGGGCTGCTTCCGACGCTTGCGGAGCGACAGCTTCGGGTCGTGACCGTGCTGCTCTCAGATCAGAACCGAAAGGCCGAGCAGGAGTCGCTCCGTACCGCCGCGGCGTTCAACAGCCGGATCGCGCCGGTATTTTACTGCGGGAAGAACGTGCATCTGTCGGAGGAATACGCGAACGAGGCGCGCAGGGTCTGGAAAGATGAAGCGGTGCGGAGCTTTCTTGTGAAGGTATTGCGGCAGTACAGGCCGGCAGTCGTCATCACGCGCGGCACGGATATCGACGGCGAAGGCGGAGACGCCATGCGCGTCTACACTGCCGGGATCGTGCAGCAGGCCGTTGATTGGGCCGCGAATCCGGCAAGGGAGTCCGGCAGAAGAAACGCGCTCGCCGCGCATACGGTGCAGAAGCTGTACCTGCGCATGGACGGCGGTTCTGCAGAGACGGCGGCAGCGGACGGCGCGCAGCAACCCACGGTCCGATTGACTTACGACATGCCGCTGCAGCTGTTTGAGGAAAGGACTGCACTCGAATGCGCCGAGAAGGCGCTTGCGGCGTGCTCGACCATTGCGCTGTACAGGCCGCATGCACCGCAGGAAAACGCATTTACGCTTGCGTTCTCCGCAGTCGGAGAGGACAGCGGAAAGAACGATCTCTTTGAGCATATTCCGGCCGAGACGCTTTCAAACGCCGGGCTGCCTGCACCGACCATAGCGCCGACGCCGA
>HF985414.1 GCA_000432015.1 Clostridium sp. CAG:1024
AAGCGGGAGGGCGCGTTCGCGCCCTCCCGCTGCTGTTATTAATCATTTCTGTTCGCAGCTGCCGGAAGCACCGCCGTGACAGGAACCCCGCAGAGCACAGGCCGTGCAATCACAGCCGCAGGAGGACTTCCCCTGCTTCTTTTGCCTTACAAAATGACGAACGATGAGCACGACGACCGCGAGCAGCGCAAGCGAGATCAGGATCGTCGCAAGATGATCCATGAGCCAATTCCACATGTGGATCCCTCCTTTTCTTTGAATCAATGGCGCTTTTGCGGATATGCCGCATTGCGTTACGCCTTCACTTTGGTTTCAAGCTTCGTGGCCTCGTGGTAGGGACGCGCGAGCATATAGATCATGCCGACGAGGAACGCCGCCGCAAAGATCAGCCCGATCACATTGGCGTGACCCGTAAAGAGATTCCCGAACTGGTTGATCATGAGCGCGACCACATAGGCGAAGCCGCACTGATACCCGATCGCGAACCAAGTCCATTTGGCGTTGTTCATCTCGCGCTTGATCGCGCCGATCGCAGCAAAGCAGGGCGCGCAGAGCAGGTTGAACACCAGAAACGAATAGGCCGTAATCCCCGTGAATGCGGAAGCGATGTTCGCATATACCGTCCCGTCGCCGCCGCGGTAGAGGATGCCCATCGTGCCGACGATGTTCTCCTTGGCGACAAGGCCCGTGATGGACGCGACCGTTGCCTGCCAGTTGCCCCAGCCGAGCGGGCGGAAGATCCAGGCGATTGCGTTGCCGATCGCGGCGAGGAGCGAGAAGTCGATCTCTTCCTCGGCAAGCATCCGGAACGTTCCGTCCACAAAGCCGAAATAGGTCGTGAACCACACGAGGATCGTGGACAGCAGGATGATCGTGCCCGCCTTCTTGATGAAGCTCCAGCCGCGCTCCCACATCGAGCGGAGAACGTTCGAAACGGTCGGCCAGTGGTAAGCGGGCAGCTCCATAACGAAGGGAGCGGGCTCGCCTGCAAACATGCGGGTCTTTTTCAGCATGATACCGGAGACAATGATCGCCGCCATGCCGATGAAATATGCAGAGGTCGCGACCCATGCGGAGCCGCCGAAGATCGCGCCCGCGATCATGGCGATGAACGGGATCTTTGCGCCGCAGGGGATGAAGGTCGTGGTCATGATGGTCATACGGCGGTCGCGCTCGTTTTCGATCGTGCGGCTCGCCATGATGCCGGGAACGCCGCAGCCCGTACCGATCAGCATCGGGATGAAGCTCTTGCCGGAAAGCCCGAATTTGCGGAACACGCGGTCAAGCACGAATGCGATACGCGCCATGTAGCCGCAGGCTTCGAGGATCGCAAGCAGCAGGAACAGCACAAGCATCTGCGGAACAAAGCCCAGCACGGCGCCGACGCCTGCCACGATACCGTCGAGGATCAACCCGTTGAGCCAATCCGCCGTACCCGCCTTTTCGAGCGCGCTGCCGATGAGCACCGGTACGCCGGGGACCCAAATGCCGTACTCCGCGGGATCCGGCTCCGCGTAATCATAGCTTGCAAGGGTGGGAATCGCCGCTTTCAGCTTCTTGCCCGAATATGTAACGTACTTGACGGCCAGCGTCTCCTCGTCCTCGATGCCGATCACCGCGTCGTCGTCGTCGCCGAACTGCGCCGCATACGCATTCAGCGCCTCGGTCGCCGCAGCCGCGTCAAAGGTCTCGGACTCCGTGTCGAGCGCTTCCGCTGCCGCGTCCGCGCCGTCCTGTTCAAGCGCCAGGAACGCATCGACCGCGTTCATCGCCTCGCCGTATTCCTCGGATGCCTCTTCATACTGCGCCGTGCCGATGCCGAACAGATGCCAGCCGTCGCCGAACAACCCGTCGTTCGCCCAGTCCGTCGCGGCGGCGCCGACCGTCACCATGGAGATATAGTACACAAGGAACATGACCAGAGCAAAGATCGGCAGACCCAGCCAGCGGTTGGTCACGATCCGGTCGATCTTATCGGAAGCGGAGAGCTTGCCGACATTCTTTTTTCTGTAGCAGCTCTTGATCAGCTCCGCGATATACACATACCGCTCGCCCGTGATGATGGATTCCGCATCGTCGTCCAGCTCCTTCTCGGCCGCCTGGATGTCCTCCTCGATGTGCTCCATCGTCTCCGGATGGATGTTCATCTGCGACAGCACCTTGTCGTCGCGCTCAAAGATCTTGATCGCATACCAGCGCTGCTGTTCGAGCGGCAGGCCGTGTACGGCCGCTTCCTCGATGTGCGCGAGCGCATGCTCGACTGCGCCGGAAAACGTGTGCATCGGAACGGTCTTTGCGCCGCGGGCAGCCTCGATCGCCGCCTCGGCAGCCTCCATAACGCCGGTCCCCTTCAGCGCGGAGATCTCGACGATCTTGCAGCCGAGCTGACGGGACAGCTCGGGAATATTGATCTTGTCGCCGTTTTTCTTGACGACGTCCATCATGTTGATCGCAATGACCACCGGAATCCCCAGCTCCGTAAGCTGTGTGGTAAGGTACAGGTTGCGTTCAAGATTCGTACCGTCGATGATGTTCAAAATCGCGTCCGGCCGCTCGTTGATGAGGTAGTTTCTTGCGACGACCTCCTCAAGCGTATACGGGGACAGCGAGTAAATGCCGGGCAGGTCCATGATGACCACATCCTCGTGCTTTTTCAGGCGTCCCTCCTTCTTCTCGACCGTGACGCCCGGCCAGTTGCCGACAAACTGGTTCGATCCGGTGAGCGCATTGAACAGCGTCGTCTTGCCGGAGTTCGGATTGCCCGCGAGCGCAATCTTGATTCTGTTCTCTTCCATCTGTTGCTTCCTCCAAGTTAATCTGCTCTAACCTTACCGCAAAAATTAAGCTTCGACTTCGATCATCTCGGCGTCCGCCTTGCGCAAAGACAGCTCGTAGCCCCGCACCGTGACTTCGATCGGATCGCCGAGCGGCGCGACCTTGCGCACGGAAACCTCGATGCCCTTGGTGATACCCATGTCCATAATGCGGCGTTTGACCGGGCCTTCGCCATGCAGCTTCACGACCTTGACGGTTTCGCCGATGCTTGCGTCCCGCAGTGTTTTCATTGCGTTTTCCTCCTATCCTTTTCCGTCTCTTTTTATGAAATCATAATCCTGCGCGCCATTTCATCGCTGATCGCTACGCGGGATTCCTTCACCTTAACGATGATATTGCCGCCGATCGCCGAAACGACGGTCACCTCTCCTCCGACGACAAACCCAAGATCCTCAAGATGCTTTCTGACTTCGGGACTGCCCCCGATGTGCCGGATCAGGCTTTCTTCACCGGTCGTTGCCAAATTGAGCGGCATCATTTTACATCCCTTTCTTCCGCCTGCGTTCGACCGCTGCGGCAAACACTTTCATGGTTAATCTCATCTAACCAACGGTTAGTTTAACACCTCTAACCGTTCCTGTCAAGCATATTTATGAAAATTTATGCTGCGTTGTTAAAACGATGGATTCTTGCCTTGCTTTTTATCCAAGCATGTGCTAACGTAGTTACAAAATCGAGCAAAGGCGGCATGCATACTATGCGAATTTTAAGAGCTTCCGAAGACTATCTTGAGACTATGCTCATGATGCAGAGGAAGCACGGCTACATTCGCTCCATCGACATTGCGTCCTATCTCGGCGTAACAAAGCCGAGCGTCAGTTATGCGACAAAGCGCCTGCGCGAGAATGGATATATCACAATGGATGCGGACGGACTGATCTCGCTGACCGACAGCGGCCTTTCCATTGCGAAAAAAATGCTGGAGCGGCACACGGCGCTGACCCGCTTCCTTGTGTATCTCGGTGTAAGCGAGGAAACGGCGGAAACGGACGCCTGCAAAATGGAACACGACATCAGCGAGGAAACCTTCAACGCGATCTGCCGCCATGCGGAACGCCATGCGTAGCGCGCCGCACACGGGGTCTGCCGCCCGCGGCGTTCACCTTTGGTATGCAGTACAACAATAACGGACGGTTCGAATGTGAGCCGTCCGTTTTACATCTTATTTTTTCAGAAAAACTCGCTTGATTCTGCGGCGTTCCGCAGCGCGTCAGCTTGCGGATCTCTTTCTGCCCGCGCCCTTTTTCGCGTTTCCGGCTCCGGCCGCCGGCGCGGCATTCGCCGCGCCCTCCG
>HF985415.1:0-11302 GCA_000432015.1 Clostridium sp. CAG:1024
ATGCGGCGCGCCGCTTCTTTGCGTGAACAGGAACAGGATCGGGATGACGGGCCTCTGCGTTTGTCATGCAGCCTCGCTGCCGCCGGAGATGGGCCTCCAGTCGGTCACTTTCATTTTTTTCTCAAGAATGCGCCGCACGCTTTCGTCAATGCGGGCCTCGGACAGGATCCCGCTTTCCGCTGCATCCGTGAGCGAGGTCATGATCTTGTGCTGCAAATCGCTGCGCGGACCGCAGAGGATCAGATCGCCGCCCGCGAGGATGAAGCGCACAGCAGCTTCACCGACGTCATAGCGGGTGGTCAGTCCGCCCATGCGGAAATCGTCACTCATGATGATGCCGGAAAAACCGCAGGTGTCGCGCAGCAGACCGGACATGATGGTCTGCGACATGGATGCGATGTTGGCACTGTCAAGCTCGGGATAGAGAATGTGCGCAACGAGCACGGCGTCCACGCCCGCTTCGATGCCGGCGCGGAAAGGAATCAGCTCATAGTTTTCCAACTCTTCCAACGTCTTGTTGACGACGGGCGTTGTGGCATGCGTATCCTCCGTGGTCGCACCGTGGCCGGGGAAGTGCTTTGCCGTGGACAGGCAGGCGGCGTCGTTCAACCCCTCGATGATGGAGCGGCCCATCTCCGCGGTGATGCTTGCGTCGCTGCTGATGATGCGTGTGGTCAAAAATGTCTGCATGGGTTCTTCCGCAACGTCCAGTACGGGGGCAAGGTTCATGTTGATGCCGACCCCGCGCAGTTTCGTACCGACGGTGTAGAATTGTTCATAGGCAAGGTCGGGGCTGTTATTTTTGCCGAGCGTGTTGGCGGAAACGGGCGCAGAAGGCCACTTGAAGCGCTGCACGCGTCCGCCCTCAACGTCGATGCTGACAAGAAAGGGAACGTCCGTCGGGTTGAGCTGGGCAAGCCTGCCGGTGAGCAGCGCGGCCTCGCTGAAGCCGCCGTCGGCTGCGGTGCGGTCGATGTTTGCGCCGTAGAGAACGATGTTGCCGACGTGGTACTGCGAAAGTATGGAGCGGAACTCTTCGTTGGGACTGGCAGTTCCGGAGAATCCGAACATGACGAGTTGGCCGAGCTTGTCCTGCAAGGACATACCGGCAAGATAGTCGTCAAGCAGCGTCTCCGTGGGTACGGCTTGCGGTTCGGACGCGGGCGTTGCAGTTGCTGCGGCGGGCACGGCGGCGGATGCGTCGGTCGCGGGCGTGGCTTCCGGTGCAGCGTTATCGTCCGGGGTGTTGACGGCGGACGCCGCGCTCACGGGCGTCGGTTCGGGAGGAAAGATCGCGCGCACGGCGAAGCGTATGCCAACCACAAGCAGCGCAAAGACGGCAAGCGTCAGCAGCATCCATTTCAAAGATTTACCAAGCAAAGGGAACCCCCATCCTTTATTCAGAATAATACAACTCTATTATATGTAATCCGGGCATATTTTTCAACCATGGCGCTTTCCTTGAAAAAAAGACTTGCAACGGAGAGCAAACTAATGTAAAATAATCCATGTTCGGGGATGTAGCCCAGCTGGTCAGAGCGCTTCGCTCACATCGAAGAGGTCGGGGGTTCGAGCCCCTCCATCCCCACCATAAGCCCGCCGTAGTTTCGACAGAATCACGACGGGCTTTTTTGTTATGTATTGTTTAACAGGCTGCAAGATGATTAAGCGATTTCGATAAGCCGGATGATGACAATAATTCAAACGGAGAAATTGCAATGCGGTTGGATGGAAATATCATTGAGATTGGTTCCTGGAATAAACCGTATGAAGAAAAGGATCTATAAGCTCAATCGCTTCCGGCTTGCCGTCACGGTTTGAACGCTTGCTTTACTCCCGCTTTGCGGATCGGGGATCGTCGGATCGCATGGAATAACGGTGTTTGTGCGTTGTGCCTGCGGATTCTTTTGCGCGATCGCGGCGTTTACAGGGAGAGCTGACGGGGCGCCGGATAAAACACTGTTGCAGATGTTGCTTCCTATATAACATGGGGGACGCCGCTTGTCGATTTGTCAACGGCGCCCCTCATAGTTTTACAAAAGAGAATCGGGTCGTTTCGGCCGGCCGCGGTCACAGACCCGTGTTGTATCGCAGAATGATCGAAGCCCAGTTCGGGATGTTCAGGCAGACGTACCAGAGCAGGAGCGTCATCGCGCCGACGCGCAGCAGCGGCAGAGACGTCTTTTTGAGCCGAACGGCGCAGAGCACGAGCAGCGCGGCGAGATAGGCCATGAACCAAAGCGGGAGAATGCGCAGCATGGTGAGTCCGTAAGCGCTGATGTACAGCAGCAGGCGGATCACGGCGGAGGCGAGCAGCAGCCCCGTGGAGACAAGCAGCAGTATCTGCATGACGAGCCCCGCACGGCTCGGCTTTGCATAGCGCAGCGTCAGACCGAACAGCGTGATGTTGATGCACATGACCGTGATAAGCTGGAAAAAACCTTCCCGCGCATAGAGCGAATAGGTTGCTCCCTCCGGCAGCCGTCCGCCGAACAGGTAGCGGAACTGCACGACGCCGTAGGCCGCATAGGCCAGCAGCAGCAGCCCCGTGATCACGAGGAGCGTTGCAGGCGGCCAGACCGCGTCACGGTACTTCCATGTGAGACGCTTGCCGAACAGAGCGTTATCGAACAGCGAGTAAAACAGCAGCGCAGTAAAGCATATGCGCAGCAGCGTCCAAAGCACACGCCAGACGTCGTCGAGAGAAACATCCTGCAGCGGACCGGACAGCAGCGCTTCCATGCCCGCATCCGCGCTCGAGAGAAGCAGCAGCACGATGACGAGCAGCGGAATACCGATGACGAGCCCGAGCAGGACCGGCAGCGTGTTTTCCCGTTTTTTTCGCAGCGAGCCCAGCGCGGAGAATGCACGCGGGATTGCGGAAAAGGGCTTGACGAACCAGCCGAGAAAGAAGGCGGGCAGCAGTACGCCCTCGCGCTGTACAGGCGGGTTTTCCTGCGTGAAAACAAGACTCAGCATGAGCAGGCACGGCACGAACAGCGTGTTCAGCACAGCGAGCGTATCCTGTCCGTGGTGCAGCGTGTCCAGCAGCATAATGGCGACGGTCCCGCCAAAGAGCAGACAGGCATAGCGGTTTGCGAGGACGGCCTTTCGGTTGAATGCAAGGTAGACGATCAGCGCAACGCCCCAGAATGCCCAGAACCATTCGGCCGTATTCTCGGAAGCGTCAAAAAAGACGCGGAACGCAATGCCGATGGCAAGTGCACCGAGCAGAAGCCAACGCTCCGCAGCCGTAACGGGCGGCTTTTCGGCGGCAGGCGCGGAAGAGACGGGAGCGGAAAGCCTTTCAGGCGGTCTCTGTTCCATGTGATTCCTCCTTAACATAGGCGAGTATGTCGGACGGTTGACAGTCCAGCGCGTTACAGATGCCGTCGAGCGTGGAAAAGCGGATCGCGCGGCATTTGTTGTTTTTGAGGATCGAGAGATTGGCGAGCGAGATGTCTACCCGCTCCGACAGCTCGGACAGTGACATTTTGCGTTTTGCGAGCATGACGTCAAGATTGACCTGGATCATAGCGCGCCTCCTTATACCGTGAGATCGTTTTCCTGCTTGTAGGCGACCGCGCGGGCAAAAACCCTGCTCAGTACGATCGAAAACAGGCCGCACATGCCGATGGGCAGTGAGGCGAGCACCGCAAGCGGCACGGGCCAGAATACAAGCGTGAGAAGACACAGCGCCGTGATGCAGAGCGCCGTGATCCCCATGCGGCGAAACGCCGCGACGTTCCATTCCACAAAGGGATCGCTTTCGAGGGTCTGCATCATGCGGTAGAGCGTGAGGCCGATGTACTCCGCACCGGCGAGCGAGAGCAGCATTGCGGCATAGGACGCGGCGAGCTGCCACCTCTGCATTCCGCCGCCGTCCCACCAGTGGACGAATTCGCTCACGACGAGTGTCGTTGCATACACGCCGAGCGCAAGTCCCAGCAGCATACCCATGACGATCAGCACGCGCACAAGCAGATTCAGACGCTTCGGATGTTTTGCTTTGATCGTATCCATCATTCTATCTCCGTTTTAATCAGTACGCATATTTCGGGAGCCCCGATACAGGTCAGTATACGCTATGGTTTATCGTTTGTCAATAAATATTATTCGTTTAACGATGAAAATTTTCTGTAAAACAGAAAAGTTAAATGAGTTGCGCAACAAAAATACCCGCAGAGAAAACTCTGCGGGCCGTTGTGCGGTTTGAAGATGGACGGATCAGCGCACGCGGAAGACTGTGCGCTTGCACTTGCCTTCGATCACGTCGGAGATGCGGTTGCCTGCGCGCGCGATCATGACGGTCGTGCCGTTCATGACGGGACGGCGAATGAAGTCGAGCTTCGCGCGTGCGCCGTTTGCGCCTGCCCGGCTTGCGCCGATGCAGCTCTTTTGCAGCTCGGTCATGGCGTCCAGCACCTCGTAGACGTCTTTGCCCTCGACCGCGTCAACGAGCGTCGAGGGGTCGTGCGGGTCGCGATAGATGCCGTCCGCGCTTGTGAAGATGACGAGATAGCGCGCATGCACGAGGTCGCAGATTACGGACGCCGTCTCGTCGTTATCCACGCACTCGACAACATGATGCTCCGGCGTTTCGCGGTATTTTGCAAGCTCCATTTTGCGGATCTCGTCCACGCTCACGGGATCGTTGTAGTTTACGATCGGAATCGCGCCCTGCTCCGCGCAGCGCAGTAGGAAACCGCGGATGTGCGCGCATTTCTCCTCGTCGTTGAAATGCGTGTGCTCGACGAGCAGCTGCCGCACCGAGTAGCAATGCGGGATATAGCGGCGGTATTCGCCGATCAGAATCGCCTGCCCCTGCGCAGCATAGTCCGCCTTGATCTCCTGCGGGTCGCCGGTCAGCTCACGGCCGTGGCGGCGGATGTAGTCGAGCCGACCGATCTCCGTTGCACCGCTCGAGACCCAGATCATGCCTGGGCGCAGCTCGCCGCCGAGCCGCGCGATGATGTTGTAGTCGATGTCGCGGTCCTCTTTGCGGATGAGCGCCATGGAGCCGATCTTGCCGACGAGTTCATAGTCAAATTTGGTCATGGGAAGCGCCTTCCTGCGGGGGAGCGTCCGCCTCAGGACTGCACGAGGTACGCGCTGATGAAGGGATCGAGCGCGCCGTCCATAACGGCCTGAATGTTGCCGGTCTCAACGCCGGTGCGGTGATCCTTGACGAGCGTATAGGGCTGGAACACATAGGAGCGGATCTGGCTGCCCCATTCGATCTTCTTCATTTCACCCTTGATGTCCGCCATCTGCTGTTCGCGTTCGCGCTCCTGCAATTCGATGAGCTTGCCGCGGAGCATGCGCATCGCTGTCTCTCGGTTTTGAATCTGGCTGCGCTCGTTCTGGCACTGCACCACGATACCCGTCGGCAGATGCGTGATGCGGATCGCGGAGCTGGTCTTGTTGACGTGCTGCCCGCCTGCGCCGCTCGAACGGTAGGTATCGACGCGCAGATCGTCCGGATCGATCTTGACGTCCGCGGTATCGTCGTCGAAGATCGGGGTCACGTCCAGCGAGGAGAAAGAGGTGTGGCGGCGTCCGGACGCATCGAAGGGAGAAATGCGCACAAGACGGTGCACGCCCTTTTCGGCCTTGAGGTAGCCGTAAGCATTTTCACCGGAAACCTCAAAGGTCACGGACTTGACGCCCGCGTCGTCGCCGTCGAGCAGGTCAAGTTCGCGGACCGTCCAGCCGCGGCTCTCGCAGTAGCGGGTGTACATGCGGTACAGCATCTCCGTCCAGTCCTGCGCCTCCGTGCCGCCTGCGCCCGCGTGGAGCGAAAGCACCGCGTCGCAGCTGTCATACGGTCCCTTGAGCAGCAACTCGAGCTTCAGCGCCTGCACCTTTTCGGAAAAGGCGGCAAGCTCCTTTTTGAGATCCTCGACGAGCGATTCGTCGTCCTCTTCTTCCGCCATCTCAACGAGCGTCTCGAGATCGTCGCCCATGGAAACAAGCTTTTCGAAGCGGTTGATCTTCGCCTGCAGCATTTTTGCCCGCTGGTTCACCTTATTGGCGGCGTCCACATCGTTCCAAAAATCCGCGGCGCCCATCTGATCCTCGAGCTCTTTGAGCTCTGCCTTCAGCGCGTCGGGCTTGATGGACTGTTCGGCTTCACGCAGCTTTCCGAGCTGCTCTTGGATCTGTTGTTTGTATTCATCCAGTACGATCATGCGTTCGTTCTCCTTATTTGCCTTTGCCGCAGCAATTCTTGTATTTCTTTCCGCTGCCGCAGGGGCAGGGATCGTTTCTGCCGATCTGTGCGCGGGGATCCTTGCGCACGGGTTTGTTGCCGCCCTCTGCGGGCGTATCGGTCGGTTTTGCGAGCTGCTCGCGCTGCACGGGGCGCTTCTTCACGGAGACGCGGAAGATCGTGCGCGCGGTCTCCTCGCGAATGGCCTCGACCATCGCGTCGAACATGTCGAAGCCCTCGGACGTGTAGGCGTTCACCGGGTCGCGCTGTGCGTAAGCGCGCAGGCCGATGCCCTGCTTCAGCTCGTCCATCGCGTCGATGTGTTCCATCCAATGGGAATCCACGGTGCGAAGCAGCACAACGCGCTCGACCTCGCGCATATCGCCGCCCTCCGACGTGATCTCCTGCTCCTTTTTCTGATAGCAGTTGTCCGCAAAGGCGTGGACGCGCTCCTTGAGCGCATCGTGGGAGAGTCCCTCGAGCGCGGTTTCCGGGAAGGCCGTTTGCCGCGGAACGAACAAGAGGTCCGACACCTCGTTCGACAGCGCCTTGAGATCCCAGTCCGCTGCCGTTGCGTGCGCGTTTGCATAGGAATCGATCATGGCGTCCAGCGTCGTGTGCAGCATGTCAAGGATGCTGCCGCGGACGTTTTCTCCCATAAGCACGCGGCGGCGCTGGCCATAAATGATCTCGCGCTGCTTGTTCATGACGTCGTCGTAGCGCAGGACGTTCTTGCGGATCTCGAAGTTGTTCGCTTCGACGCGTTTCTGCGCGTTTTCGATCTGCTTGGTGACCATCTTCGCTTCGATGGGCATATCGTCGTCGGGATTCAGCCGCTCCATGAGCCCTGAAATGCGATCCGCGCCGAAACGCCGCATGAGCTCGTCCTCGAGCGAAACGTAGAACCGGGTGCTGCCAGGATCGCCCTGACGGCCCGCGCGGCCGCGGAGCTGGTTGTCGATTCGGCGGCTCTCGTGCCGTTCCGTACCGATGATGTGCAGGCCGCCGAGCTTCACGACCTCGTCGTGCTCCCGATCGGTCTCGGCCTTGAAACCGCTATACAGCGTCTGATAGCGGCTGCGGGCGGCGAGCACCTCCGCGTCGTCCGTTTCCGCGTGCCCGGTCGCTTCTTCGATGAGACCTTCGTCCAGACCTTCCTGACGGAGTGCACGCCGCGCAAGGAAGTCCGGATTGCCGCCCAAGAGAATATCCGTGCCGCGGCCTGCCATATTCGTTGCGATCGTGACCTGGTTCAGCTTGCCGGCCTGCGCGACGATCTCAGCTTCTTTTTCATGGTACTTTGCGTTCAGTACCTCGTGCCGGATGCCGCGGCGCTTCAAAAGCGCGGAGAGGTACTCGCTGCGCTCAACGGAGATCGTGCCGACGAGCAGCGGCTGCCCGGTCGCGTGGACCTGCTCGATCTCCCGCACGACTGCGCGGAATTTCCCCTCTTCGGTCGTGTAAACCGCATCGTTGCAGTCCTCGCGGATCATGGGACGGTTCGTCGGGATCTCTACGACGTCGAGATCGTAGATATCCATGAACTCGGATTCCTCTGTTTTTGCGGTACCCGTCATGCCGGCGAGCTTGTCGAACATGCGGAAGTAATTCTGGAAGGTGATCGTTGCGAGCGTCTGGTTCTCGCGCTCGACCTTGACGCCCTCTTTTGCTTCGAGCGCCTGGTGCAGACCCTCGTTGAAACGGCGGCCAATCATGAGACGGCCCGTAAACTCGTCCACGATGATGACCTGACCGTTCTGCACGACATAGTCCTTGTCGCGGACAAACAGCGCTCTTGCGCGCAGCGCCTGATAGATATAGTGGTTGAGCTCGGTATTCTCCGCGTCCGAGAGCGTAGCGACGCCGAAATACTGCTCAGCCTTTTTGATACCCTCCTGCGTGAGCTGCACGGTGCGCTTCTTGATGTCGCACTGGTAGTCGCCGTCCTCGGGAACCTCCTCGCCCATGAGCTGCTCCGTCTTGGACTGCTGCACAAGATCTGCGCCGCGGCGCAGCTTCTGTACGAACCGGTCCGCTTTTTCATACATGTCGGAGGATTCCTGCCCGGCGCCGCTGATGATGAGCGGGGTGCGCGCCTCGTCGATGAGGATGGAGTCCACCTCGTCGATGATGGCGTAGGACAGCTCGCGCTGCACCATCTGCTCCTTGTAAACGACCATGTTGTCGCGGAGATAATCGAAGCCGAACTCGTTGTTCGTGCCGTAGGTGATGTCTGCGGCGTAGGCCTCGCGGCGTTCGCCGCTGTCGAGCCCGTGGACGATGCAGCCGACCTTCAGCCCGAGAAAACGGTGGATCTTGCCCATCCACTGTGCATCGCGCTTTGCAAGATAGTCGTTGACCGTGACGATGTGGACGCCCTTTCCCGCGAGCGCGTTGAGATAGGCGGGAAGCGTTGCAACGAGCGTCTTGCCCTCTCCCGTTTTCATTTCCGCGATGCGTCCCTGATGCAGCACCATGCCGCCGAGCAGCTGCACGTCGAAGTGCCGCATTCCGACGGTACGCACCGCAGCCTCGCGCACGGTCGCAAAGGCCTCGCACATGAGATCGTCGAGCGTTTCCCCTCGGTTCAAACGTTCACGGAAACGCACCGTTTGGCCGCGCAGCTCCTCGTCGCTCATTTTCTGCATCTCGGGCTCAAGCGCGTTGATGCGGGCGACGTAGGGGCGGAGTTTTTTCAGCCGGCTTTCGCTGCTGTTGCCGAGCAATGTATCGATCAGACCCATGCCGGTCTCCTTTCTTCGTTCGGCAGTCCGCAAAAATGAAGATACGAACCGCACAATACTACTAATTTTATAGTATAGCACATTCTTTTCCGCCCGAAAAGGGCTGTATTCGGGCCAAATTGTGATATACTGGTAACATGAAGCAAAAAGAATTTGTTATGCCCGTTTACCGGGCGCCCGATTTTACGGAAGAACGCTTTGCGAACGCACCGGACGCCGCCTTTGCGGTCTGCGATATGGATGGCGTAGCGCCGGACGGCTATCACAGCACGTCCATGTACCCGGAGTATTTCAAGATCGACGGACAGTGGCGGCTTGCGGAGGAGAGCCGCATGGACTGCACCGTTGTGCTCAGAGATTCCGGCGTGTTGGATGTTGTGGAGCAGAGGAATCTGCGCACGGGCGACCGCGTTGCGCTCGGCCGCAGCGAGGACGGACACGAGGGCGTGTTTCTCCACGCGGACGGCTTCCATGAACTGGACGAGACGATAGCAGACCAGTTTGCATTCCGCGCGGGTCGTTCGCGCGAGACGGCGTTCTCCAAGGATTACGACCGTCTGTACGCCTTGCTTCGCCATGAACGGGAGCATGGCAATATCCTGTTCGTGATGGGACCGGCGTGCGCCTTTGACCACGACAGCCGCCTCGCCATGCAGTCGCTCATCGAGCATGGCTTTGTCCATGGACTGCTTGCGGGGAACGCCCTCGCGACGCATGACCTTGAGGCGGGACTGCTCGGCACGGCGCTCGGCCAGGACATCTATACCCAGCGCTCCATGCCGAACGGGCATTATCACCATCTTGACGTCATCAACAAGGTACGCAGAGCGGGTTCCATCCCGGCGTTCCTTGAGCGATACGGGGTGTCCGACGGGATTCTCTACGGACTTGTGAAGCAGAAGATACCCTTCGTGCTGACCGGATCCATCCGCGACGATGGGCCGCTGCCGGAGGTGTATGCGGACTGCTACGCTGGCCAGACCGCCATGCGCGGGCTTGTCAAAAAGGCGACGACCGTGATCTGCCTTGCAACGCAGCTCCACACGATCGCAACGGGCAACATGACCCCGTCGTTCCGCGTGGTGGACGGCGTGATTCGGCCGGTCTATCTCTATGCGGTCGATATTTCCGAGTTCGTGGTCAACAAACTCCGCGACCGCGGCAGCCTGTCCTCGATCTCCATGGTGACGAACGTACAGGATTTCGTCGTGAATCTTGAAAAGGGCGTTGTGGACGGAGCGGAAGACGTGCGTTGACGTCCAAACGCCGGAAAAAAAGAAAGAAACGGACTGTTTCCGTAACGGGGAACCGCCGAAGAAAGCATCGGCGGCAAATCCCGACGGACAGTCCGTTTTCGATTGCGTATGCGGCGTTTACAGATCGCGGACGAGCCATTCTGCTTCTGTCTGCCGGAACCCGCAGCTTTGAAACATTTTCCTGCTCTGCGCGTTGAAGGCATACACGTTTGCCGTGACCTGCGAACCCCCCTTTTCTTTTGCAAGACGCAGCATTTCCCGGATACAGCGCCTGCCGATGCCGCGGTTTTGCCAGGCTTTGCTGACGACGATCGCAAGCTCGCCGTTGTCGCGCAGCGTCACATCGCCGACCGGCTTGCCCCGGTATATGATATAGAAGCAATCGCCGTGCGTGCTGAGAAACGTGTACATCGCCTCGAGCCGTTCGGGGGAATAGACATGGTCGATGTTGTCGACCTGCTTGCACACATCCGCATCCTGATACCACGGAAGCGTGACCGCAGGATTCGGGTAATACGGGACGAGCGAAATGTCCGCGTCAACGAGGCGTTCTTTCATTCGTATGGCTCCTCAGGAAGGGGGGACGAAGGGAAGCCCCCCAGAAGATTTCGGGCAAAGAGTATATCGCGAAGCCGTGGACAAGTCAACCGTGTATTCGTAGAAAGACAAAAAAGGACCGTGCAGCCCGGTCAAGGAACTGCACGGCACAGGAGGGGGAAGAAGTAAGGTGTTGCCCGCGGAGCGAAAGCGATCAGCAGACGCCCTGTGCGAGCATGGCCTCCGCGACCTTTTGGAAGCCGGCGATATTTGCGCCCGCGAGGAAGTTATCCGGCATACCGTATTCCTCCGCGGCGGAAGCAATCTGTTCGTAGATGCCGCGCATGATGTCCTGCAAACGGTGATCGACCTCGTCGAACGTCCAGCTGCACCGGATGGCATTCTGACTCATTTCAAGACCTGAGGTCGCAACGCCGCCCGCGTTTGCCGCCTTGCCCGGCACATACAGCACGCCCTTCGCCTGCAACACGGCCACCGCGCCCGGCGTACACGGCATATTCGCGCCCTCCGCAACGATGAGACAGCCGCTTGCG
>HF985415.1:11310-11601 GCA_000432015.1 Clostridium sp. CAG:1024
CTATGAGCCAGCCGCTTGCGGCGAGTGCTTTTGCATCGACTTCGGTCAGCTCGTTCTGCGTCGCGCAGGGGAGCGCCACATCGCAGGGAATCTGAAAAACGCCGCGCCCGGCCCGGTATTCCGCTTTGGGACGGTCGTTTAGATACTCGCTGATCCTGCCGTGCCGTTCGAGCTTGATCCGCTTGACCGCTTCCAGATCGACGCCGTCCGCATCATAGATATACCCGTCCGAATCGCTCACGGAGACCACCTTTGCACCGAGCTGCTGCGCTTTTTCGACCGCAAAGATCG
>HF985416.1 GCA_000432015.1 Clostridium sp. CAG:1024
GGTATCCGTTTTGCTCTTTTGCCGGTCACGCGTATTTTCAGGGGGCTGCAGCGCTCGTAAAGCACCGCCGTTCCCGCAAATCGCCCTTAGGCTTTTTCTCCGTTGTCCCCGCATTCCAGCGCCGTCTGCATCAGCTCGGACAGGCGCGCATCCTGCCCCGTCCAATAGAGAAAGCCGACGAGCGCCTCCACGCCGGTCGCGATCCGATAGTCGGAGAGCTGCGCGTTCTTCGGCACGGTGCCGCTGTGCGCATTGCGTCCTCTGCGGAACGCGGCCTGCTCCTCCTCCGAGAGCAGCGGCTCGATCCGGCGGTAGGCTGCGGCCTGCCCTGCGGCGCAGACGCGCTTTGCGGCGGCCATGTGCAACGCGTGCGCATTGCCGGAAAGCGTATGCAGCAGGTAGGTGCGGACATAGAGATCGTACACCGTGTCGCCGATGTAGGCGAGCGTCAGGGCGGGAAGCTGGCGCGCGTCCCGCGGCGCGGCGTCCGGAAACGCCGCATGGATGATGTCATGCGTTGTCATACGGAAATATTCTATTATATTTGAACGAAAAGCGCAAGAATCGGCGCGGCTGCGGTGCGAAAAAGGGGAACGTTTTCTTTTCT
>HF985417.1 GCA_000432015.1 Clostridium sp. CAG:1024
CGACCACGCAAAAGAAAATCAACTGCGGAACAGGGATTCTCTGCGCTGCAGCCGCTTTCGCCAACGTGGTATACAAAACGGACGGTTCACATACGAACCGTCCGTTTTGTCGTTCCGGGCAGGACGAGCGGGAAAGCGTTTTTCCCCGCATGACATCCTCCCCCGCAGTGTCTTTTGTTTCTTTTCTTCAAGAAAAGTCCTTTTTAAAGGGAAAAACGTCCCCCACCCCTTTAAAAGAAGAAATGGAATATGAACTGATCGAGCAGCACAGCCACGCCGAGCAGCCCAGTATACAGCGCAAAGCCCCAGAGCTTCTTTTTCCGAATGGCGGCAAGCATGAGCCGGATCGCAAGATACCCCGTCACGCCCGCAGTGACCATACCCACGATCACTGCAAGCCAGGGAATATCCGAAACGCCCTGCCGGATCGCATCCGGGATCTCAAGCACCGCGCCGCCCACGATGGACGGAATGGACAGCAGGAAGGAAAAATCCGCTGCGGCCTTGCGATCGAGCCCGGTAAAGAGCGCGCCGACGATCGTCGATCCGGAGCGGGACACGCCTGGCAGCACGCCCACGCCCTGCATACAGCCGACAGCCACGGCGTCCTTGAGCTGCATGTTCTGTAATTTACGTCTGCGGCTGCGCGGACGCTCGAACAGCTCTGCCGCATTCAGCAGTGCAGACGTGATGAGGAAACAAACGCCGAGATACTTTCCCTGTTCCGCGGCTTCATAAAAGCGGTCGAAGGGCGAGACCTTCTTAAACAGCAGCGCGACGATCACCGTCGGAATAATGGCGACGATCAGATACAGCACGGTTTTCTGAAACGGATGGCGCAGCAGCTTCCAGATCATTTTCCTGTAAACGATGAGCACGGCAGCAAGCGTGCCGATATGCAGCATGACCGTAAAGAACAGTTGCCCCTCCGTGATCCCGAACATTTTTTGCAGCAGGAGCAAATGTCCGCTGCTGCTGATCGGCAGAAACTCACACAATCCCTGCACAAGTCCGAGAAGCATGGCAATCCAAATCGACATACGGGAGATCCCCCTTTTTTCACAGGATCCCGGCAAACCCGGTGCGCCGTGTCGGAGCGCAGGAGCTTTTGCCGGTTCCGATTCTTTTCATACGATTCTATCATACACGCAAAGCGCCGATTATACAATAGAAAAGGACGCCCGTTTCCGGCGGTGGGCAGTGCCGCTTCCGGCGAACGAAGCAAAATGTCATTCGCCCTTCACGGGGGGCGGCGGCGGAAGCGGCGGCGATTGCGTGCGGGGGCGGGCGTCCGCGATCATCACTTGCAAAAGGA
>HF985418.1 GCA_000432015.1 Clostridium sp. CAG:1024
GCATCACCACCGTGACGGGCGCAGTCAACGAGCCTGGCAATTTCCTCGTTCCGATCGGAACGACGGCAGAGGAGCTGGTCGAGGCCGCGGGCGGTCTCAAAGAGAATGCGAAAAAGATCTTCATGGGCGGCCCCATGACCGGCCTGTGCGCGCCGAACCTTTCGGTCTCCATCGCAAAGAACAACAACGGCCTGATCGCGTTCGATGCGGAAATGTCCAAGGCGTACGAGGAAACGGCATGTATCCGCTGCGGCCGCTGTATTTCGGCCTGTCCGATGCGCCTGCTGCCCTACGAGATGAAGTTTTCCATCGAGCGGGGCGATCTTGAGCTTGCAAAAAAGCAGGGGCTCATGGACTGCGTGCTCTGCGGCGCCTGCGCCTATATCTGTCCCGCACGGCGGCATCTGACCGCCGCATTCAAGACCGCGCGCGAGGAGCTCGCCGCAAAGGCAAGGAGGTAAGGAGGCACCATGCAGTTTTCCGTATCCAATGCACCGCATGTGCATCACAGAGACAGCACCGCGACGCTCATGCTCGACGTGCTGACGGCGCTTGCGCCCTGCGTGATCGCGGGCGTCTGGCTCTTTGGCTGGAACGCGCTGCGCGTCGTCCTGCTCTCGACCGCGTTCTCGGTGGCGCTGGAGTATCTTTACCAGAAGCTGTTCAAAAAGCCCATTCGCATCAACGATCTGTCCGCGGCGGTCACCGGCGTGATCCTCGCGCTGAACCTGCCTGCGACCGCGCCTTGGTGGATGATCCTCATCGGCGCTGCGGTCGCCATTCTGCTCGTGAAACAGTTGTTCGGCGGTATCGGATGCAACTTTGTCAACCCGGCGCTCATGGCGCGCGCCGTTCTGCTCGCGTCCTGGCCCGGCCTCATGACGGCGACGAACACGGCTTCCGCATTCCCGCTGCCCTTCGATACGGTCACATCCGCGACCGTGCTCACGCCGGACAACAGCCTGAGCCTCAGCATGGCGGATCTGCTGATCGGGCGGATGCCCGGCTGCATCGGCGAGGTCTGCAAGGTCGCCATCCTGCTCGGCTTTGTGTATCTGCTGATCCGCAAGACCATTTCCTGGCGTATCCCGGTCGTCATGATCGCGAGCTTCATGCTCTTCTCTCTGCTGTTCGGACAGGACCCGGTCACGGGCGTGCTGTCCGGCGGCCTGCTCTTCGGCGCGGTCTTTATGGCGACGGACTATGTGACGAGCCCCATGACGGCTCTCGGCCAGATCCTTTACGCCGCGGGCGCGGGTCTTATCGTGGCGCTGATCCGTGCGTTCGGCGGGTATCCGGAGGGCGTGACCTATGCCATCCTGCTCATGAACATCGCGACGCCGCTCATCGATCGGTCGATCCGGCCGCGTATCTACGGGGAGGTGAAGCAGCGTGCGTGAGATCCTGAAACTCGGAGGAAAACTTCTCCTGCTCGCGGCTGTCGCGGGACTGCTGCTCGGACTGACAAACGCCGTCACGGCAGAGCCCATCGCCCGGCAGCAGATCGCGGAAGCGAATGCCGCCCGCCGCGCGGTGCTTCCGGAAGCGCAGGACTTTGCGCCGGTCGAAACGGCGGATGACGCCGTGGATGAGCTGTACCGCGGCACGGACGCTTCCGGCGCGACCGTGGGTTACACGGGAAAGATCACGGTCAAAGGCTATGGCGGTCCCATCGAGGTCACGGTGGGCGTCGGCCTTGACGGAAAGATCACCGGCGTGAATGTCGGCGGCACGAACTTTTCCGAGACCGCAGGCCTCGGCGCCAAAACAAAGGACGCGGCGTTTACGAGCCGCTTTGCAGGGTTGGATTCCGCAGACTCCGGCAGCATTGCGGTTCGTCAGGACGGCGGTGTGATCGACGCGGTCAGCTCCGCGACGGTCAGCTCGCGCGCCGTATCCAATGGCGTCAATACCGTGTGCGGTATTCTGCAAACGCTTTTGACGGAGGGCAACTGATATGGAAAAGAAACCATCGCTCCGTTCCGTATTCCTGAACGGCATCATTACGGAAAACCCGACCTTCCGCCTCGTGCTCGGCACCTGTCCCACCATGGCGGTCACCACGAGCGCCATCAACGGCGTGGGCATGGGACTTGCGGCAACGTTCGTGCTCATCGGCAGCAACACGGTCATTTCGCTGCTGCGGCGCTTTATCCCGGATAAGATCCGCATCCCGGCGTTCATCGTCGTGATCTGTACCTTTGTTACCATTGTGCAGATGCTCATGCAGGCGTTTCTGCCCTCGCTGTACGCTTCGCTCGGTCTGTTCATCCCGCTGATCGTCGTCAACTGCATCATCCTCGCGCGCGCCGAAGCCTTCGCGTCGAAGCACGGCGTCGGCGCCTCCGCGGTGGACGGCCTCGGCATGGGCCTCGGCTTCACGCTCGCCATCACGTTCATGGGCGCGATCCGCGAGTTGTTCGGCAACGGCTCTGTGTTCGGCCTGACCGTGTTCGGCGCGGGCTTCCAGCCCATGCTGCTGCTCATCCTGCCCGCGGGCGGATTCATCGTGTTCGGCCTGCTGCTTGGCGGCATCAACGCCATCAGCGCGCGCATCGCAAAGAAGAAGGAGGCGTCCCGGAATGAATGAGATCGTAAAGCTGCTGCTCTTTATGGTGAGCTGCGTGCTCACGAACAACTTCATCTTCTCGCGCTTTCTCGGCTGCTGCCCCTTCCTCGGCGTTTCCAACAAGGTCGAGACGGCGGTCGGCATGGGCGTGGCGGTCACGTTCGTCATGGCGCTTGCGAGCCTGTTCACCTATGTGGTCTATACCTACGTTCTCGTCCCGCTCGGCTTGAAGTATCTTTCGACGATCAGCTTCATCCTGATCATCGCGTCGCTCGTGCAGGTCGTGGAGATGTTTCTGAAAAAATCCGCGCCCTCGCTGTACGGCGCGCTCGGCATCTACCTGCCGCTCATCACGACAAACTGCGCGGTGCTCGGCGTCTGCATCCTGAACATCGGCGGCCCCACGACGGTCGCGGGCTACACGGTCGAGTACAACCTGCTGTATTCCGTGCTGAACGGCGTGTTCGGCGCGCTGGGCTTCCTGCTCGCGATCGTACTCATGGCGGGCGTGCGCGAACGGCTTGAGAATGCGGACATCCCGGAGCCGTTCAAGGGCTTTCCGAGCTCGCTCATCATCGCGGGACTCATGAGCATCGCGTTCATGGGCTTCAAGGGACTTGTGTAAGGAGGGCTGACGTATGGATCTTACCGCAATTCTCTTTGCGCTTCTCGTTCTCGGAGCGATCGGCCTCGTATTCGGACTGATCCTCGGCTTTGCGGGCAAGAAGTTCGCGGTCGAGGAGGACCCGCGCGTCGGCGAGGTGCGCGCGTGCCTGGGCGGGGCCAACTGCGGCGCGTGCGGCTATGCGGGCTGCGACGCGTATGCCGCGGCG
>HF985419.1:0-6652 GCA_000432015.1 Clostridium sp. CAG:1024
CGCGCTCCTTCTCAGGATAAGCGACGAGGATCTTGCCCTGCTTGCCCTTGTCCTTGCCGGAGATGACAACGACGGTATCGCCCTTTTTGACGTTCAGTTTGTTCATGTCGTTTCCTCCCTTAGAGCACTTCCGGCGCGAGAGAGACGATCTTCATGTAGCCCTTTTCACGCAGCTCGCGTGCGACAGGCCCAAAGATACGCGTTCCGCGCGGGTCCTTCTGGTCGTTGATGATAACGGCAGCATTGTCGTCGAAACGAATATGGCTGCCATCGGGGCGCTGGACGCCCGACACCGTGCGCACGACGACCGCGCGAACGACGTCCTTCTTCTTGACTGCGCCGCCGGGGGACGCGGTCTTCACGGAGGCAACGATCACATCGCCGATGTTCGCGGATTTGACCTTGGAGCCGCCGAGAACACGAATGCACATGATCTCCTTCGCGCCGCTGTTGTCCGCGATCTTCAATCTGGTTTGTGGTTGAATCATTTTTCGTTCCTCCCCTGCTTACTTCGCCTTTTCGATGATCTCGACCAGGCGCCATCTCTTGTCCTTCGAGATGGGGCGGGTCTCCATGATCTTCACGGTGTCGCCGATGCCGCACTCGTTGTTCTCGTCATGGGCCTTGAACTTGCGGGTCCGGTTGACCATCTTGCCGTAGAGCGGATGGCGAACCTTGGTCTTGATGGCGACCACGATGGTCTTATCCATTTTATCGCTAACAACGACGCCGACGCGGGTCTTGCGATATCCTCTTACTTCCATCTTCGTTGTCCTCCTTCTGCTCACTCAGCGGCAGCCTTGAGCTCGCGCTCGCGGATGATGGTCTTGACTCGGGCGATGTCCTTCTTGCACTCGCTGATCCGCTGGGGATTGTTGAGCTGGCCGGTGGCCGACTGAAAGCGAAGGTTGAACAGCTCGGTCTTGAGCTCCTTTTCACGCGCCAGCAGCGCGTCGCTCGACAGGTCTCTGAACTTATTAGCCTTCATTGCTTTCACCACCTTCGACTTCTTTGTGCATGATCTTGCTCTTGAGCGGGAGCTTGTGCGCTGCAAGGCGGAGCGCCTCGCGTGCGGTCTGCTCGTCAACGCCTGCGATCTCGAACATCACGCGGCCGGGCTTAACGACCGCCACCCAGTATTCGGGCGAGCCCTTACCGGAACCCATGCGGGTCTCGGCCGGCTTTTCCGTGACGGGCTTATCCGGGAAGATCTTGATCCAGACCTGGCCGCCACGCTTGATGTAACGCGTCATTGCGATACGAGCGGCTTCGATCTGATTGCTGGTGACCCATGCGGGCTCCTGAGCGACGAGGCCGTATTCACCATAGGTGATGGTGTTGCCACGAAGCGCTTTGCCCTTCATGCGGCCGCGGAACACTCTGCGACGCTTGACTCTTTTCGGCATCAACATGGTTATCTGCCTCCTTCCTCAGTTCTCTGCGCGTTGCGCTTGCCGAGAACCTCACCTTTGTAGATCCAAACCTTGCAGCCGATGCGGCCGTAGGTCGTGTGTGCCTCGGCGAAGCCGTACTGGATGTCCGCACGCATCGTCTGAAGCGGAATCGAACCGTCGTGGTAACCTTCGGTTCTCGCGATCTCTGCGCCGCCGAGACGGCCGGAGCACATGAGCTTGATGCCCTTGACGCCGTTCTTCTGCATGGAGCGGCCCATAGCCTGCTTCATTGCGCGGCGGAAGCTGATGCGCTTTTCGAGCTGCGCTGCGATGTTCTCTGCAACGAGCTGCGCGTCTGCGTCTGCATCGCGGACCTCCATGATGTTGACGTTGACCGCCTTGCCGATGGCCTTCTGGATGTCAGCCTTGATGGCGTCAATGCCTGCGCCGCCCTTGCCGATCAGCAGACCCGGACGAGCGGTGTAGATGCTGACGGTGATCTTGCCGGCTGCGCGCTCGATCTCAATGCGGGAGATCGAAGCGTTGTAGTACTTCTTCTTCACGAACTCGCGGATCTCATGATCCTCGACGAGGAAATCGGCAAAGTCTTTCTTCGCGGCGTACCAACGCGTATTCCAGTCGCGGATGACGCCAACGCGGAAGCCATTCGGATTAACTTTCTGACCCATTCTTACTTCCTCCTTACTTTGCCTGCTGATCCAGCACGATGGTGATGTGGCTCGTGCGCTTGCGGATGCGGGACGCGCGGCCATGGGCTCTCGGGCGATACCGCATCAGGGTCGGGCCCTGGTTTGCGAACACCTCTGCGACGTACAGATCGTCGCTGTTGAGCTCCAGATTGTTCTCGGCGTTTGCGACTGCGCTCTTGAGGAGCTTGAGCACGGGCTCCGTCGCCGCCTTGGGCGTGTACTGCAGGATCGCTTCCGCTTCCTTCACGCTCTTTCCGCGGATCAGATCGATGACGATCTTGACCTTGCGCGAGGAGATGCGCACATAGCGTGCGATCGCGTGCGGCCGCTTATCTGCGTTCTCACGGCGCTTTGCCGTCTTTTCTCTCATTCTGGTTGCCATGTGTCGAACCTCCTTACTTTGCGGACGAGGACTTCTCGGAGCCCTTGTGTCCACGGAACGTGCGGGTGGGCGCGAACTCGCCCAGCTTGTGGCCGACCATCTCCTCGGTCACGTAGACCGGGACGTGCTTTCTGCCGTCATGCACCGCGATGGTGTGTCCGACCATCTGCGGGAAGATGGTGGAGGCGCGGGACCAGGTCTTGACCACGGTCTTTTTGCCGCTCTCGTTCATCGCATCGATTCGCTGAAGCAGGCGCGCTTCGACAAACGGTCCTTTTTTAACCGATCTGCTCATTTACGTTCTCCTCCCATTACTTGCCGCTGCGACGACGCACAATGTACTTGTCGCTCTTGTTCTTGGTCTTTCTCGTCTTGTAACCGAGAGCGGGCTTGCCCCACGGGGTGACCGGGCCGGGACGACCGATCGGGCTCTTGCCTTCGCCGCCGCCGTGCGGATGGTCGCAGGGGTTCATGACGCTGCCGCGAACCGTCGGACGGACGCCCATGTGACGCTTGCGTCCCGCTTTGCCGATTTGGATGTTCGCGTAGTCGATGTTGCCGACCTGGCCGACTGTGGCCTTCGCGTTCTGGGGGATCAGCCGCACTTCGCCGCTGGGCAGACGCACCTGCGCGTACTTGCCCTCCTTGGCCATGAGCTGCGCCGCGTTGCCCGCGGAGCGGACCAGCTGCGCGCCCTTGCCGGGCTTGAGCTCGATGCAGTGGATCATCGTGCCGACCGGGATGCTGGCGAGCGGAAGCGCGTTGCCGACCTTGATGTCTGCGCCTTCGCCGGAGACGACCGTCTCGCCGACCGTCAGGCCGAGCGGCGCGATGATGTAGCGCTTTTCGCCGTCCGCGTAGTGCAGCAGTGCGATGTTCGCGCTGCGGTTCGGGTCGTACTCGATCGTGGCGACCTTCGCGGGGACGTTGTCCTTGTTGCGCTTGAAGTCGATGATACGGTACTTTCTTCTTGCACCGCCGCCCTGGTGACGGACGGTGATCTTACCGGTGAAGTTTCTGCCGCCCTTGCCGCGGAGATCCGTGGTCAGGGATTTTTCCGGCGTGGTGCGCGTGATCTCGTCGAATGCGGAGACCGTCATGCCGCGCTGACCCGGGGTTGTCGGGTTGATCTTTCTGATTGCCATGTGTGCCTCCTTACTGCGAGATGCTGTCGAAGAACTCGATGCCCTTGCTGTCCTTCGTAAGCTTCACATATGCCTTCTTGGTGGAAGCACGGCGGCCCATGTGTGCGCCCTGGCGCTTCATCTTGCCAAGAGAGTTGATCGTATGCACGCTGTCCACCTTGACGCCGAAGATTTCTTCGACTGCGCTGCGGATCTCGATCTTGTTCGCGTTCTTATCTACGATGAACGTGTAGGTCTTTTCCGGCAGGTGATCGTAGCTCTTCTCGGTGAGCACCGGTTCTTTGATGATGTCGTACGGGCTCTTCATCAGACGTACACCTCCTCAATCTTCTTCACAGAAGCTTCCGTGAGGATCAGCTTTCTGTACTTCAGGATCTCATAAACATTCAGCGTGCCAACGAGGGTCGTCTTGACGCCGGGGATGTTGCGGGCTGCGCGCTCGACGGTCTCGTTGCTCTCGGGCAGAACGATGAGCGCTTTGTCGGCCTTGACCGCTTCGAGGGTCTTGACCATTTCCTTCGTCTTGGCGGCCGCAAGATTCAGCTCGTTAAAGACGATCAGGTCCGTATCCAGAACCTTGCTGGACAGCGCCGACTTCATGGCGAGGCGCTTGACCTTCTTGTTCACGCGGATCGTGTAATCACGCGGCTTCGGCGCGAACACGACGCCGCCATGCCGCCACTGCGGAGAGCGGGTCGAGCCCTGGCGGGCGCGGCCGGTGCCCTTCTGACGCCACGGCTTGATGCCGCCGCCGCTGACCTCTGCGCGGGTCAGTGCGCTCTGCGTGCCCTGACGCTGGTTGGCGAGGTACGCCTTGACGACTTCATGAAGAACGTTCGCGTTGACTTCCTGGCCAAAGATGTTATCGGAAAGCTCGATCTCGCCGACCGCTTTTCCGGTGATGTCGTAAACTGCTACTTTCGGCATGAAAGGTTCCTCCTTCCTTACTTCACGGTGCTCTTGACGGAGACCATGCTGCCCTTCGCGCCGGGGATGGCGCCCTTGACCAACAGGAGGTTCCGTTCCGCGTCCACGCGCACGATCTCGAGGTTCTGCACGGTGACGTTCTCGCTGCCCATGTGACCGGGCAGGTGCTTGGTCTTCATGACCTCGCCGGGATAGGTGCAGGCGCCCATGGAGCCTGCGACGCGGTAGCTGTGGGAGCCGTGCGTCTTGCGGCCGCGGGCCTGATTCCAGCGCTTGATCGTGCCGGCAAAGCCCTTGCCCTTGCTGCGTCCGGACACGTCTACGCGGTCGCCGACCTCGAAGGCGTCCGCCCTGATGACCTGGCCGACCTCATAGGAAGCGGCGTCATCGAGCTTGAACTCCTTGCAGTAGCGCATCGCCTTCTGGCCGGCCTTTGCAAAGTGACCGATCATCGGCTTGTTGGAGAGCTTCTCGCGGATCTCGCAGAAGCCCATCTGGATGGCTTCGTATCCGTCGGTACCGACGGTCTTCTTCTGAACGACGGGGCACGGACCGGCTTCGATCACTGTGACGGGGATCATGGTACCGTCAGACAGGAACATCTGCGTCATACCGACCTTTTTGCCCAAAATGGCTTTTTTCATTAGGTTTACCTCCGATGATTTACAGCTTAATCTCGATGTCGACACCCGCCGGAAGATCGAGCTTCATCAGCGCGTCAACGGTCTTGGCCGAGGGCTGGAGAATGTCAATCAGGCGCTTGTGTGTGCGCATCTCAAATTGCTCACGGGAATCCTTGTACTTATGCGTTGCACGAAGGATGGTAACGATCTCCTTTTCCGTGGGCAGGGGGATGGGGCCGGAAACCTGGGCGCCCGTTCTCTTGGCGGTATCGACGATCTTCTCGGCGCTCTGGTCGATCAGACTGGCCTCGTATGCCTTGAGCTTGATGCGGATTCTGTTTGCCATATTATTTGTTTTCCTCCTTGATGTCGTTCGGGGCTGTACACCGAGCCGTGTGTTTCCCTCTTCTAAAGGGATGCGCAGCCTCGCGGCTGTGCTTCTTTGTTGTTTGGGACGGCACGAATCGGTCTCGACCCCCACCCGGCGATGCGGGTGTCGGGTGTGACGGAAATTACCCGGATGGCAGAACCGGCAACCTCCCGTTCATCCCATGTCCGCAGGGCAAAATACGCCCATGACGCGAACATGTCTATTTTACACGGTATTTATGGGAATTGCAAGACTTTTTTATAAGAAATTTTCGCGGATTTTTCCCTGTTTTCGGGGCTTTCCGCGCTCTGCTTCACGGATGCGCCTCCTGCCCGGCGCGTTGTTTTTCCGTCCGGCTCCTGCGCGTTCGGCGCGGTGATATGCCGAAGCGCCCTGCGCCTCCCGTTCACGCTGCAAAAAACGGGCGGCTCGCACATGAACCGTCTGTTTTGCGCTGCACGCTCGTTCAATCGGCAAGCGCACGGGGATAAGCCGCCTTCGCTTGGCCTTCTTTTGTTTCCCTTCTTTCCGAAAAGAACGGAACGCTCCCGTTCATTCGATCATCGTCGCATGGTACAGCCGCGCGTATTCTCCGCCTGCGGCGAGGAGCTCCTCGTGTGTGCCGCGCTCGCGGACGCCGTTCTCGTCGATGACGACGATCTCGTCCGCATGCTTGACCGTTGAGAGCCGGTGCGCAATCACGAGCGTCGTGCGCCCTGCGGACAGCTCGTCGAACGAGTGCTGGATGTCCGTCTCCGTCACCGTGTCGAGCGCCGAGGTCGCCTCGTCGAGGATGAGCACGGGCGGGTTCTTCAAAAACAGGCGCGCGATGGAAATGCGCTGCTTCTGCCCGCCGGACAGCATGACGCCGCGTTCGCCGACGGGCGTATCGTAGCCGTTCGGCAGCGCCATGATCTCGTCGTGGATGCGCGCGCGTTTTGCCGCTTCAATAACTTCCGCATCCGTCGCGCCCACACGGCCGTAGCGGATGTTGTCCATGACCGTGCCGGCGAACAGGAACACATCCTGCTGCACGATGCCGACGTTGCTGCGCAGCGACTTGAGCGTAACGCTGCGAATGTCGCGCCCGTCGATCGTGAT
>HF985419.1:6675-8487 GCA_000432015.1 Clostridium sp. CAG:1024
TGGATCTCATAAAAGCGGGGGATCAGGTGGCAGAGCGTGGTCTTTCCGCCGCCGGACGGGCCGACGAGTGCAAGCGTTTTCCCGGGCGCAATGGTCAGATCGATATGCGACAGCACGTTCCGCCCCTCGTCATATGCAAAGCTCACGTCGTGAAAACAAATCTCGCCTCTGACGTTTTCGAACGGCTTTGCGTCCGGCGCGTCCTTGATGTCCGGTTCGATGTCCATGATCTCGCAGAAGCGGGAAAAGCCCGCCATGCCGAGCAGATACATCTCCGCAAAGTTCGCGAGCCGCTTGACCGGCGTTGCAAACGAGGCCACATACAGCGTAAACGTCAGCAGCAGCACGGGTTCGAGCGCGCTCGAGTAGATCAGATAGCCGCCCACCGCCAGCACGACGAAATTGAACATGCCGATGAAGAACTCCGTACCGCTGTTGAACCATGCCATATTGCGATAAAAATCGTCCTTCGCATGAACAAAGCGCGCGTTGCCCTGCTCAAACTTGTCGAGCTCGTGCGTCTCGTTCGTGAACGCCTTCGCCACGCGCACGCCGGAGATGCTGGACTCGATATTCGCATTGATCTCCGCGATGCGCTCCTTGACCTTCAGCGAGCTCTTGCGCATCCGAACGCGCATCCGCATCACATAGGTCAGCATGACGGGCAGCACGCAGAGCAATGCGAGCGCCAGCCGCCACTCAATGCAGAACATGACGATGAACGCGCCGAGAATCGTCAGCGCGGAAATGATCACGTCCTCCGGTCCGTGATGCGCGAGCTCCGTCACGTCGAACAGGTCGTTCGTTGCGCGGGAAAGCAGCTTGCCCGTCCGCACCTTATCGAAAAAGCTGAATTGCAGCTGCTGGATGTGCGAAAAAATATCCCTGCGAATATCCGCCTCCATGCGCACGCCGAGCAGATGGCCCCAGTAGTTGACGATGAACAGCATGACCGCGCGCAGAACATAGGCCGCAAAGATCAGCACGATCAGCGTCACGAACTTTGTCACGAGCGCCGGCGTCTCCGTCATGGCGGGCAGGAGCGTACGCAGAATATACTGCGTGAGCATGGGGAACGCAAGGTCAATGAGCGCGATCACCGTGGCGCAGGACATGTCCAGGATGAACAGCGGCAGATGCGGTTTATAATAGGAAAGAAATCGTTTTAACTGGCTCATGCGTTCATCCTAACAAGTCGGCTCCAAAAATGCAAGCATGTTCCGCGCATTTTCTTCACAGACGCAACGGTGTTTCTTCACCATTCGCGCCGCAAGCCCTCCGGCGTTTGCCTGTACAGCGTCTCCGCGACCTCCAGCAGATATTTGCGGTCGTGGCTGACCGAGAGGATCGCGCCGCCGTAGCCGCGCAGAATGCCGCGGATCACCGGATTCGACAGCGGCGAGAAATTCCGCGTCGGCTCGTCGAGGATGAGCACGTCAGCGCCGGACAGGATCGGGCGCAGCAGGCAGAGCTTTGCCCGCTGTCCGCCGGAGAGCGCGCCGATGGGCGCAAGCATCTCCTCGCGCGTAAAGTGCGCGCTGCCCAGCAGCAGTCTTGCAGCGGTGACGGCCGCCTTGTCGCCGTCCGGCGCAAGAAACCCGACCGACGTGCAGTCCCGGGGCAGCAGCTCCGCATAGTTCTGCGGCATGTAGAATGTGCGAACGTCGCTTCGTGCGAGCAGCTCCTCCGCAATGTGTGCGAGCAGCGTGGTCTTGCCGACGCCGTTTTTTCCGAAAATGCCGACGTGCTCGCCGCCGTGTACGACAAGCTCCACGTTTCGGCAGAGCACACGTCCGGCGACCGACAGTTCCG
>HF985419.1:8515-10388 GCA_000432015.1 Clostridium sp. CAG:1024
AGCGCAGGATCTCCTTCCCGCGCGGCTGGAGGATCGGCGGGAATGCAAGCTTGATCGCGTCCTCAAACACCGGGAGCGCGGTCAGCCGCTTTTCCTCGCTCTCCAGTCTGCGGCCGGCGGCCTTCACGGCATGCATCTTCTTTTTGAGCAGGCGGCCGCCGTGCGGGTCGCCGCGGGATATGCGATTCTGATCTGCCTGTACCCGTTCGAACAGCCGCCGGTAGCGTTCAACCTTTGCGCGGTACTCCGCCGCCTCCTTTCGCGCGCGCTGCTCCTGCCGCTGGAACGCAGACATGCGCGACTCTACATAGACGCGGTATGGCAGACGATAGAAGCCGCTGCGACATTCCGTCTTGAGATGGAGCTGTTCGAGATGGATAACAGCGGTCGCTGTATCCTCGAGCAGCGTCTCATCGTGGGATACATAGAGCACGGGCAGCGGCGTATGGAGCAGAAACTCTGTCAGGTATTGCAGCGTTTCGATGTCGATGTCGTTCGTCGGCTCGTCCAGCATCAGCAGATCCGGCCTGCCTGCAAGCACGGCAAGGAGCTGTAGCTTGACCTTCTCGCCGCCGGACAGCGTCGATACCCTTTGCTCGCTGTAGATGCGCTCCGGCGCCAGGCCGAGCTCGGACGCCCTGCGCAGCAGTTCCGAATCGGCCGCCGTATCGAACGCGCCGCGGCCTGTTAGGAAATCGCAGACGCTTTTCGACTGCTCCGTCTCCGGGAGCTCCTGATAGAGAAACCCCGCACGGCGGCCGTCCATACGCACGCTGCCCGTCACATCCGCATAGGGTGCGACGAGCGCGGGGTCATAGAGATACTTGAGCAGCGTACTCTTGCCGTTGCCCTCTTCACCGATGATGGCGATTCGGTCGCCCGCCTGTATGGTAAACGATAGATCGGATACAAGCGTTCTTCCGCTTGCCCGATGCTGTATGGTAAGATTTCGAATTTCCGGCATCGTGTGACCTCCTTCCCGCTCGCGAGTACGGCGATCCGGCGCGCTTGCTCCGAAATAAAGCAACAAAAAAAGAAGCGTTCCGCGCGAACCCTTTTGCGCCCTCCGTCCGTACACGAGCAAACAAAGCTTGTGCTTCACAAGCTCCGATCCGTTCTCATGTGACAGTCGGGGTTATTTGCGCATCGGTTCACGCTCCTTCCGTTTCTTTCTGTTTGCAGTATACACGCGCGGGCACGCTGCTGTCAAGCGCGGGACTTGCGGCGGCGGCGCGGGTTCTGGTATACTCTGCTTGACATCAGGATATGAGGACGCGGTATGAACGTATACGATTTTGACGAAACCATCTTCCGCCGGGACAGCACGGCCTGCTTTTATTTCCATTGTCTGCGCCGGCACCCCGGCCTTTTGCGGTATTTACCGAGCGGTGCGGCGGCATTTTCCCGGCATTACGTTTTGCATCGCGGCGGCAAGACGGAGGCGAAAGAGCGTTTCTATCGCTGGTTCCGCGCCGTGCCGGATATGGAGTCCGCGGTGTCCGATTTTTGGTCGCGGCATATCGGCGAGGTCCACAAGTGGTACCTTGCCGTGCAGCAGCCGGACGATGTCGTGATCTCCGCCTCGCCGGAGTTTCTCGTGCGCCCTGCCTGTGCGCTGCTCGGCATTCGCACCTGCATTGCGTCCCGTGTCGATCCGCAAACCGGAAAGTACGACGGGCTGAATTGTCACGGTGCGGAGAAGGTGCGGCGTTTCCGTGAGGCGTTCCCGGACGGTGTGATCGAGCGGTTCTATTCCGACTCCCTTTCCGATACGCCGCTCGCGCGGCTTGCGTCGGAAGCGTTTCTCGTTTCGGGCGAGAAGCTGTCCCCCTGGCCGAAGGCATAAATGCGCCCCTTCTTTTCTTTTTAGAAG
>HF985420.1:0-3024 GCA_000432015.1 Clostridium sp. CAG:1024
GACGCTCGTGGCATATTTCTACCACAACGCGAAAAAGCTCTACGGCGACGCAAACGTGAAGGAGAGCGATTATCGGTATCCCGGACCGAAACCGTCCACGCGGGAGAGCGCCATCGTCATGCTTGCAGACAGCTGCGAGGCAGCGGTGCGTTCGCTTGCAGACCCGTCGCCGCAGGAGGTTGCGGAGATGGTGCATAAGGTGTTCCGCGGCAAGCTCGAGGACGGGCAGTTCGCACAATGTCCGATCACATTACAGGAACTGGATCGCGTGGAACGGAGCTTCCTTGTGACATTCAGCGGTTTGATGCACGAGCGGATCCGATACCCGGAAGACGCGGACGGATCAGAAACGGAGGAGTAGACGATATGGTCGAGATCACGGGATATGGCGCGGAGGCAACGGAAGAAGAGACGGAACTCATTCGTTCCGCCGTTCAGAATACGCTGCGCAGTGAAGGACGCGGCGGCGATGTGACGGTGCTTTTGACCACGGAGGAGGAGATCCGTTCTCTGAATGCGCGCTTTCGAAGCATTGACCGCGTGACGGACGTGCTGACGTTTCCCGCGTGGGAGGGCGAGGCGCTGATTGCACCGCCGGACGGGTATCTCGGTGACATTGCGATCTGTATGAAACGCGCGGCCGAGCAGGCGGAAGAATACGGACATCCGCTTGCGCGGGAACTTGCGTTTCTTGCTGTACACGGTGGGCTGCATCTCTTGGGATACGACCACATGCAGGAGGACGAAGAGCGTATCATGCGGCAAAAACAGACGGAAATTTTGAAAGAAATGGGGTTAGCGGTATGAAACCTGTCGATCAGAAAGAATTGGATCGCATGCTGGACATGGCCTATGAGGCGATGGAACACGCCTATGTTCCGTATTCGGGCTTTCAGGTGGGCGCATGCCTTCGCGCGGCGAGCGGGAAGTACTATCTCGGCTGCAACATTGAAAACGCGGCCTATACGCCGACAAACTGCGCAGAGCGTACCGCCATGTTCAAGGCGGTGTACGAGGGTGAACGCGACTTTGATGCGATCGCGGTCGTATGTTCCGGGAAGAATCCGGCCTATCCATGCGGCGTGTGCCGGCAGGTGCTCGCGGAGTTCTGCGATCCCGCAATGCCCGTGTTCTGCGGAAATGCGGACAGAAAAACGGAGATGTATACACTGAACGAATTGCTCCCGTGTTCATTCGGACCAAAGGATCTCGGCAAATGAGCGCATATCGTTCCGGCTTTGTTTCGATCATCGGCTGTCCCAACGTGGGCAAGTCCACGCTCTTGAACCGTATGGTTGGGCAGAAGATCGCAATCGTATCTTCGCGCGCGCAGACGACGCGAAACCAGATCATGGGCGTGGTGTCCCGGCCTGGGTATCAGATCGTGTTTCTCGATACGCCCGGCGTGACGCACCCGAAGAACCGCCTCGGAGAATACATGCAAAAAGTAGCCTACGACGCGCTGTCCGAGGTGGAGGCCGTGCTGTTCGTTGCGGATGCAACACAGGGCGTGCGGCAGCGTGACGAGCAGATCATCGAGCGGCTCAAAAAAAGCAGGGCGCCGGTCATTGCGCTTATCAACAAGTCCGATGCGGCGTCCATGACGCAAATGCAGACCGCACGGGAAAAGCTGGAGAAAGCGGGATGTTTTCAAAAGATCCTGTCCGCTTCCGCCGCGGAGGGAGACGGTATGGATGCGCTCGAAGAGACGCTTTCCGCCTATCTTGTCGAGGGGCCGCAGTATTTCCCGGACGATATGGTGACGGATCAGCCGGAGCGCGTGATCTGCGGCGAGATTGTGCGGGAAAAAGCGCTTCTGCTGCTTTCGGAGGAGATCCCGCACGGCATCGGCGTCGGCGTGGATAAAATGGAGATGCGCGAAGGCGGCGGGCTCATGGACGTCTATGCAACGATCTATTGCGAACGTGAATCTCATAAGGGCATTATCATCGGTCGTCACGGCTCTATGCTGAAAAAGATCGGCGAACAGGCACGGAAGGATATGGAATGGCTGCTGGGCTGCCGGGTGAATTTGCAGCTCTGGGTCAAGATCAAGGAGGACTGGCGCAACAAACCCGCCGTCCTGCATGAGCTCGGGTACGAGTAAGACGGAGAAGAAACAGTTTTTGCCATGCGCTGCGATTCATCTTGCAGAGCCGCTTTGCACATACTATTCCGGAGGAGGCGGGACAGGATGAAGCAGATCAATAGCGAACGCTTCGCATGGCAGCAATTTGAGAAAACGGGGGAGATCGGCGCATACCTTGTCTATCGCGCGATCCGCGCGGAGCGGGAGGACGAGCGCCGGGAGTAATAAAAATGCCGGTGATCTGCACAAGCGGGATCGTAACCCGCTATGTGAATTATCGAGAGAATGACAGGATCCTCAGCATCTTTACGATCGATCGCGGAAGGATCGACGCCAAAGCGCGCGGATGCAGACGGCCGGCAAGTCCCTTGCTGCCTGCGGCGCAGCCGTTTGTGTACGGCGAGTTTGAACTATTCGCATCCAAAGACAAGTATACCGTCAATCAGGCGAGCGTCACGGAAAGCTTTTTTCCCATCCGCGAGGACATTGAACGTTATGCGATTGGGAGCGCCGTGCTTCAGTTGACGCAGGAAGCGGCGCAGGAGGGGCTTCCGAATGAAACGCTGTTCTCCCTTGTGTACCATACGCTGTCCTTCCTTGCTTACGGGGAAAGCGACCCGCGGGATCTGTTTCTCTGCTTTCTTGCGCGATTTCTGAATGCGGTCGGGTATCGCCCCGCAATCACCGCCTGCGCACAGTGCGGCCGGGATGTCCGCGTCGATGCGCATGTGTATTATGCGGCGCGATCAGGCGGTACGGTGTGCGCGGCCTGTAGGAACGGCGCGCGCGAGGTATCCAAAACGGCGCTCGAGGCGATGCGGCGTATGCTGCTGCTTTCCGACAGCGAGATGCAGCGCGTCCGCCTGACGGCGCCGCTGCGCAAAGAGATCGAGGCTATGCTTCTGGAACAGACCGCGCATTCGCTTGAATACGGG
>HF985420.1:3081-5934 GCA_000432015.1 Clostridium sp. CAG:1024
GAACAGCAATAAGACGGCCGGAAGGGAGAGTACTCTCTTCCGGCCTGTGTCTGCGCAGCAAAACTCTAATGCCCGAGACTGACGAAAAACTTCGTTTCTTGCTCGGTTTTGGCTTGCTATGCGGAGGCCAAAGCGGTATAATAAATCGTTACTATTGCTACTGGGAGGAAAAAGAATTGGCACACAAGTATGTCTATCTGTTCAGCGAAGGCAACGCGTCAATGCGCGCGCTGCTCGGCGGCAAGGGCGCAAACCTCGCGGAAATGACCAAGATCGGGCTGCCGGTTCCGCAGGGCTTTACGATCTCGACCGAAGCCTGCACCAAGTATTATGAGGACGGCCGCAAGATCAGCGACGAGATCAAGGCGGAGATCCTCGAGTATATCGTGAAGATGGAAGAGATCACCGGTAAAAAGTTCGGCGATCTTGAGAATCCCCTGCTCGTTTCCGTTCGTTCCGGCGCTCGCGCTTCGATGCCCGGCATGATGGATACCATTCTGAATCTCGGTCTCAACGAGAAGGTCGTCGAGGTCATGGCGAAGAAATCCGGCAATGCGCGCTGGGCATGGGACTGCTACAGAAGGTTTATCCAGATGTTCTCCGACGTTGTTATGGAGGTCGGTAAGAAGTACTTTGAAAAGCTCATCGACGAGATGAAGGAAAAGAAGGGCGTCGAGCTGGACGTCGAACTGACCGCGGACGATCTGCACGAGCTTGCAGACCAGTTCAAGGCGGAATATAAGAAGCAGCTCGGCACGGACTTCCCGAACGATCCGAAAGAGCAACTCTTCGCCGCGATCGAGGCCGTGTTCCGCTCCTGGGACAACCCCCGCGCGAATATCTACCGCATGGATCACGACATTCCCTATTCCTGGGGTACCGCGGTCAACGTTCAGATGATGGCCTTCGGCAATCTTGGCGACACCTCCGGTACGGGCGTTGCCTTCACCCGCAACCCCGCGACCGGCGAGAAGGGGCTCTTTGGCGAGTTCCTCATGAACGCGCAGGGCGAGGACGTCGTCGCCGGCGTTCGCACGCCCATGCCCATCGCGCAGATGCAGGAGGTCCTGCCCGAGGTTTACGAGCAGTTCCTCGGCGTTTGCAAGACGCTCGAGAACCACTATCGCGACATGCAGGATATGGAGTTCACGATCGAGGATAAAAAGCTCTACATGCTCCAGACCCGCAACGGTAAGCGTACCGCTGCCGCGGCCATTAAGATCGCCTGCGACCTCATCGACGAGGGCATGATCTCCGAGCAGGAAGCACTCATGCAGATCGACGCCAAGAGCCTCGACATGCTGCTCCATCCCCAGTTCGACGCTGCTGCACTCAAGAAGGCGAAGCCGATCGGCAAGGGCATTGCGGCGTCTCCGGGCGCGGCGGCCGGCAAGATCGTCTTCACCGCGGAGGATGCGGCAGTACGCGGCAAGAACGGCGAAAAGGTCATTCTCGTGCGTCTGGAGACCTCCCCGGAGGACATCGAGGGCATGAAGTATTCCCAGGGCATCCTGACCGTCCGTGGCGGACAAACCTCGCACGCGGCAGTCGTTGCACGCGGCATGGGCACCTGCTGTGTTTCCGGCTGCGGCGACATTAAGATGGACGAGGAGAACAAGTGCTTTGCACTCGCAGGAAAGGCATTCCACGAGGGCGACGAGCTGTCTCTCGACGGTTCCACGGGCTATATTTATGACTGTCTGATCCCGACCGTCCCGGCAGATCCGAACAGCGGATACTTCGGCCGCATCATGGAGCTGTCCGACAAATATAAGAAGATGCGCGTTCGCGCCAACGCGGATACGCCGTCCGACGCTCGCCAGGCGGCAGCCTTCGGCGCACAGGGCATCGGCCTGTGCCGCACGGAGCATATGTTCTTCGACCCTGACCGTATCGGCGCATTCCGCGAGATGATCTGCGCAGAGACGCTTGAAGAGCGTGAAGCCGCGCTTGCAAAGATCGAGCCCATGCAGCAGGCCGACTTTGAGGGCCTGTTCGAAGCGCTCGACGGTCATCCCGTTACGATCCGCTTCCTGGATCCGCCGCTCCATGAGTTCGTTCCGACAGACGAGGCCGACATCGCTGCGCTCGCAAAGGCGCAGGGCAAGACGGTTGCATACATTAAGCAGGTCATTGCAGGCCTTCACGAGTTCAACCCGATGATGGGTCACCGCGGCTGCCGCTTGGCCGTCACCTATCCGGAAATCGCGAAAATGCAGACCCGCGCGATCATCAAAGCGGCGCTTGCCGTCAAGGCGCGTCATGCCGATTGGGAGCTTGTACCGGAGATCATGATCCCGCTCGTGGGCGAAACGAAGGAAATGAAATTCGTCAAGGACGTCGTTGTCAAGACTGCGGACGAGCTGATCAAGGCGGCAGGCAGCGACCTGAAGTATGAGGTCGGTACGATGATCGAGATCCCGCGCGCGGCGCTGACTGCGGACGAGATCGCAACGGAAGCGGAGTTCTTCTGCTTCGGAACGAACGATCTGACCCAGATGACCTTTGGCTTCAGCCGCGACGATGCAGGCAAATTCCTGCCGTCCTATTATGAGAACAAGATCTACGAGTTCGACCCCTTCGCCCGTCTCGATACGGTCGGCGTAGGCAAGCTCATGGAAACGGCCGTGAAGCTCGGCAGAAGCGTTCGCCCGAGCCTCCACTGCGGCATCTGCGGCGAACACGGCGGCGACCCGTCGTCCATCGAGTTCTGCCACAGGATCGGTTTGGACTACGTTTCCTGCTCGCCGTTCCGCGTGCCGATCGCACGTCTTGCTGCCGCACAGGCAACTATCCGCGAACAGCGCCAATAAAAAGCCCACGCAAACAGCGTAGGCAAAACAACTGATATAA
>HF985421.1 GCA_000432015.1 Clostridium sp. CAG:1024
GCGCGGGGCGCGGATCTTGAAAGCGCGGTGCCTGCAACGCCGTATACCCTTCTCTCGTTCAATACGGGGTACGCGGGTCTTGGCGAAGAATCCGATTTTTTCATGGACGGCGGCAAACAGACCGCGCCGCGTGATCCCGCCATTGTTGAAAAGAACCTTGCAGGCATTCGTGCCATCCTTGAAGCGCAGAAGTGCGACTTTCTGTTCTTGCAGGAGGTCGATCGGAATGCAAAGCGCAGCCGGCGCATCGATGAGGCGGAAATGCTCGCATCCGTCGGCGCTTACAGCGCAGCGTTTGCGCCGAATTATGTTTGCGCCTATGTGCCATACCCGATTCCGGATACCATCGGCAGGGTCGAGTCGGGACTGCTGACGCTTTCCGCCATACAGCCGGCAGAGCAGACGCGCGTTGCGCTTCCGGTGCCGTTCTCGTGGCCGCTCCGCATCGCAAATCTCAAACGCTGTCTGCTCGTGAGCAGAGTGCCGGTCGCGGACAGTGAAAAAGAACTGGTGCTCATTAATCTGCACCTGGAGGCCTACGATGACGGCGCGGGAAAGATCGCGCAGACAAAGCAGCTCGCGGAACTGCTTGAGACAGAGTACGAAAAAGGCAACTATGTGATCGCAGGCGGCGACTTTAACCAGACGTTTCCGGGGATTGATTCCGTGCGATATGCCATGCATGACCCTGAGAATTGGACGCCGGGTGTGATCGAGGCGGATATGCTGCCGAGCGGATGGAAGATTTTAGCGGATGATCGCACGCCCACCTGCCGCCTGCTCGACCGGCCGTTCGACAGGGAGGAGCCCGATTCTATGCAGTACTATGTGATCGACGGGTTTCTTTGCTCGCCGAACGTAACGGTGCTGTCGCTGGAAACGCTGGACGCGGGGTTCCGCTATTCCGATCACAATCCCGTGCTTCTGCAATTCGAACTGCAAAAATAAAACATTCGCATATGCGCTCCCTCCTGCGGCATACCTTTGTTGCAGGAGGGTGTTTTTATGGCGCAGGATCATTTTTCCATGGAACCGTTTGTGACGGACGGATATACGGAAAGCCGACCCGCCGCGCCGGCCCGCAGCCGGATGCAGCGGAGGAACAAGCGGCAGAGAGAGGGCGGGATGCTCGTTCAGACGGTGATCTGTATCGCAGCGTTGCTGCTGTTCATCGGTCTGGAGCTGTTTGTGTTTAAAAAGGCGGAGGCTGCGGAGCCGGTCAACGCGTCCCCCCGGGAGCAAACGCAGGGGACGGAGAGCGGATCGGGTGAGGATGAGGAGACCCTTGGCAGATTGCAGTTCGTGAACGGCAGAGTGTACAGCGTGTTTCCGAAGAGCCCGCGTTGGGCGCTGCCGCTTAAGTCCGATTCCGTCGAAAGCCTGGAAGAGGAACGGCTTTTGAAGCTCACGGCGGAACCCGGCGAAAGCATCCGCGTTTCTGCCGCGGGACAGGTGCGAAAGGTCGGAGAGGATCCGAATTACGGAAGCTTTGTGCTTGTGAGCCACGGAAACGAACTGGAAAGCGTCTACTATCATCTGGACGGGATCTGCGTAGAAGAAGGGCAGCCGCTTCGCGCAGACGATACGCTGGGCAGCGTAGGAGCGGACGGCTATCTCTATGTCGCGGTGCTGGAGGAGGGAACGCTTCAGCGCGTGTTCCAATACTATACGGCGCCCGCGGGGACTTAATATGCGGTTCGGACTGCTCGGGGGAACGGAGCTTCGCGTGCACCCGCTGCTTCTGCCGGTACTTGCGGCAGCTTGCGTGCTCGGGAAGCTCAACGCGCTGCTCGCCGCATTGCTGGCGATCGTACTGCATGAAACGAGCCATGCAATCCTATGCTATGCCTTCGGCGTGCGTGTGTACGCATTGGAACTTATGCCGTTCGGCGCAGTGGCGCGGGTGGACAGGCAGGGCATGATGGGTCAGGCGGAACTGTGTATCGCGGCTGCGGGACCTGTCACAAGTCTTGTTATCGCGGGCTGTACGGCGATGTGCGCCGATCTGTTCCCGCGGACGATGCCGCTGCTTAGAACCTTTATGACCTACAATATCGTGCTTGCGGCGGTCAATCTATTGCCTGCGCTCCCGCTCGACGGCGGACGGGTGCTGCGCGCGCTTTTGCAAAAACGCATGACGCTGCATACGTCGAGCGTGCTGCTCTCCGGACTTGGCATTTTGTTCGGCACAGGTTTTTTGACGCTTACGGTCTGTTGCGCGCTGCGGGAGATCTATAATCTCACGTTTCCGACGATGGGACTGTTTCTGATCGTGGCAGGGATCCGCGAACTGCGGTTGCTGCCGGAGACGGAGGTTCGGGCATACGTTCGGCGGCTTGACGCCCTGCAGCGCGGGGCGGGCTGTCAGGTGCGGCTGCTGCTCGCCCATGCTTCTATGCCCGCATCGGAAGCGGTGCGCCTGCTGGAACGCGACAGTTTCAATGTGCTTCGCGTCGTGGACGAGAAAATGCGGCTGCTCGGAGAGCTGGATGAAAGCGCGCTCCTTCGCGGCGTTGCAGTCTATGGCGGGGAGCGCAGCGTGGGGGAACTGCTCACATTTGACCGGGAAGGTTGAGTATGCTATGATATAAAAGGAAGTTTATGGAGGTAAGCATGCTCAATCAGGAAACGTTGGACAAGCTGTATGCAGCGGTAGAAAAGCCGGCGCGCTATCTTGGCGGCGAATGGAACGAGATCGTGAAGGACGAGGCGGCTTTGCGCTTTGCCATGTGCTTTCCGGATGTGTATGAGATCGGCATGTCGCATCTGGGGTCGCGCATCCTTTACCATGTGCTGAACGAACAGCCGGAGATCGCCTGTGAGCGCGTGTACGCGCCTTGGACGGACATGGAACAGCAGCTCCGCGCCGAAAAGCTGCCCGTGTTTTCGCTCGAAACAAAGCGGGGACTGCGCGAGTTCGACGTCGTAGGCTTTTCGCTGCTGTATGAGATGTGCTATACCAACATCCTGACCATGCTGGATCTTTCCGGCATACCGTTCCGCGCGGCGGATCGCGGCGAAGACATGCCGCTCATCGTTTGCGGCGGTCCCTGCTGCTGCAATCCGGAGCCGATCGCGCCGTTCATGGATGCGATCATGGTGGGCGACGGCGAAGAGGTGATCGTTGAGCTTGCAAAGACCGTGGAACATGCAAAAGAAGCGGGCGAGGATCGAAAAACGCTTCTGAAGCGTCTCTCAAAGATCGAGGGATTGTATATCCCGTCACTGTATACAGTGACCGAACACGGAACGCTCCCCCTGGAGGAAGACGTTCCCGCCACGGTCACGCGCCGCACGGTCAAAGACCTTGACAGCACGCCGTTCCTTGGCAAGCCGGTCGTCCCGTATATGAACATCGTTCATGACCGCGTTTCGCTCGAGGTCATGCGCGGCTGCACCCGCGGATGCCGGTTTTGCCAGGCCGGCTATATCTATCGCCCTGTGCGCGAACGAAAAAAGGAGACGCTGCTGCGCCAGGCGCAGGAGCTCGTGGACTGCACGGGCTACGACGAGGTTTCGCTGCTCAGTCTCAGCACGGGCGATTACTCCGAGGTGCATTCGCTCGTACCGGAGATCATCGACAGCATGGAATCGCAGAGGGTCTCGGTCTCACTGCCATCGCTCCGGCTGGATTCTTTCCTGAAAGAGGATCTCGAAAAAATGCAGTCCATCCGAAAGGCAGGTTTGACCTTTGCACCGGAGGCCGGGACGCAGCGCCTGCGCGACGTGATCAACAAGAACGTCACGGAGGAGGATCTGCTCCGCGCGACGACGGACGCGTTTTCCTGCGGCTGGACGGGCGTGAAGCTGTATTTCATGCTGGGGCTTCCGGAGGAGACAGACGAGGATATTCTCGGCATTGCCGACCTTGCGAAAAAGGTCAGCGACGCATTCTACCGTCTGCCCAAGGAACAGCGCGGCAAGGCGCTGCGCCTGACGGTCAGCGCATCGACTTTCGTGCCGAAACCCTTTACGGCGTTCCAGTGGTTCCCGCAGGTGCCGCTCGACGAGATCCGCCGCAGACAGGCCATCCTGCGCGACGCGCTGCGCGGCATTCGCGGCGTACAGTTCCAGTGCCACCTTTCCGATCTGTCCGTGCTGGAAGCGGCATTCTCCCGCGGAGACCGCAAGCTTGCGGATGTTTTGGAAACGGCATATGAACGGGGCTGTCGGTTCGACTCCTGGTCGGAGCATTACCGCCCGGACGCGTGGCGGGAAGCGTTTGCAGCACACGGCTGCACGATCGAGGATTACGCGCAATGGGCGCCGTCGCTCGACGAGACGCTGCCGTGGTCGCATATCGACATGCTGGTCACGGAAGACTACCTGAAACGGGAATACAAGAAAGCCATGCAGGGCGTCACAACGCGTGACTGCCGGCAGGGCTGCAACGGTTGCTTTGGAGGTCGCCATGCGGATGCTTGCAGTCTATCATAAAACGGAAAGCGCACGTTATATCTCTCATCTCGATGTGCAGCGCACCTTGCAGCGTGCATTTCGCCGCGCCAAGCTTCCGCTGCGCTTCTCCGAGGGATTCAACCCGCATCCGGAGCTTTCCTTTGCCTCTGCGCTCGCAACGGGAACGACGAGCGATGCGGAGTGGTTTGATGTGGAGCTGACGGAGTGCGTGCAGCCGGAGACGTTTCTTGCACAGGTCAACGCTGTGCTGCCGCAGGGCATCCGGCTTTCGGACGCGCGGGAGCTGCCCGCGGGCATCAAGACGCTTTCGACTCTGACACGGGCCGCGGAATACGAGGTACAGACAACATTTGCGCGCACGATGACGCGCGAAAAAGCCGAAGCGGCGTTAGAATCGCTGCTTTCCGGCGACATTATAGTGAATAAGCGGACCAAGGGCGGGATCAAACCCGTGAATATCCGTCCGCAGATCATAAGGGCGTTCGTGGAAGACGTTGAGGGAAATACCATCACCCTCCGCGTTCTGGGCAAATTGCAAGCCGATGGCGGACTGCGCGTCGAATTGATGATGGGCGCGCTGTTCGATTGTTTGGATGCACAGGGCACGCTGCGGATCCACCGCGCGGCCATGTATTTTGACGCAGATGGCGTTTTGCCGCGCATTCCCTTAGAGTAAAAGAAGGGAAGAGTATGAACAAAGAAATATTGGTGGATGCAAACGGGTTTTCGACCCGCGTTGCGGTCGTGGAAAACGGCGCGCCGGTCGAACTGTACGTCGAACAGGAGAGTTCGCAGCGCCTTGTCGGCAACATCTACAACGGCAGAGTGCAGAATGTTCTGCCGGGCATGCAGGCGGCGTTTGTCGACATTGGCCTTGAGCGCAATGCGTTCCTGTATGCGGGCGACATTGTGCTGCCCGACGACTCGGATGACGAGGTGGAAACGCCGAAGGAAACGAAGAGCATTCGGGATCTGCTCAAGCCCGGCCAGACCATCATGGTACAGATCGCAAAGGATCCCGTCGGGACAAAGGGCGCGCGCGTCACAACGCACATCACGCTTGCAGGCCGCTCGCTCGTGCTCATGCCGACGATGGATTATGTCGGCATCTCCCGCCGCATCGCGCGGGATGAAGAGGGGTCGCGACTGAGAGAGGTCGAGACTGCGCAAGATCCTGAACGAGATCAAGCCCGACGGCATGGGCGTGATCGTTCGCACGGCTTCGGCGGGCAAAAGCAGGGAGGCGTTCAAGGAGGATCTTGACGGCATCGTCAACCTGTACAGGGAGATCGAAAAGCGCGCAAAGAACAAAAAGGCCCCGGCGCTGCTGCACGAGGAACAGTCCCTGCTGTTTCGAACGGTGCGCGATCTGCTGATGAAGGATGTTGACCGCGTGTTCGTGAACGAAACGGGGACCTTCGAGCAGATCAAGGAGATCGCGGACATGATGGCGCCGAAGCTCAGACCGCGTATCCTGCTTAAGGAGAGCGAGGCGCTCTTTGAACGCTATGAGACGGAGAGCAAGATCGATAAAGCGCTTGCCCGCAAGGTTTGGCTGAAGAACGGCAGCTACGTCATTATCGACCGCACGGAGGCGCTGACCTGCATCGACGTCAACACGGGAAAATTCGTCGGAAAAGACGATCTCGAAAAGACGATCACCGCGACCAACTGCGAGGCGGCGGTCGAGATCGCGCGGCAGCTGCGGCTCCGTGACATCGGCGGCATCATTATTATCGACTTCATTGATATGGAGCGTGAGAGCAACCGCACCATGGTGCTGAACACGCTGAAAAATGCGCTGAAGGACGACCATACGCGCTCGCATGTATTCGGCTTCACGCACCTGGGTCTTGTCGAGATGACGCGCAAAAAGACGGGGCGCAGCCTCGGAGATACGCTGCAAATCGTCTGCCCCTATTGCAGCGGCGATGCGCATGTGCTTGCGGCGGAGACCGTGATGGGAAAGGTCAAGAAGCAGACCATGCAGGTGCTCAAGGGCAGCAACAACAAGCGAATGCTCATCGAGGTACATCCGGATGTGCTCGCGGCGATGGAGTTCGCGGAGAAGAAGCATGGCCGCGTGTTCCCGGAGGACGCGGGCGGCAGCTATTATGTGCGCGCAAACCCGCAGCTGCATATCGAGAAGTTTTCGGTACGGCCGCTTGCGGAAAAGCGCCTTGCGGAAGCGAAAAAAGAGTGCAAAATCATTCGCTGACGGGCATTGACAGCGGCATTTCGCTGTGATATGATTTGTCGGTGAGCCGCACTGGGACGGTCGAAGTATGCAGTTTTGCATCACCGCGCTCGGGCGAGTCTGGTAAGAGGAGGTGCAGCACTGTGTATGCAATCATTCAAACCGGTGGAAAGCAGTACAAGGTCGAAGCCGGCGACGAGATTCTCGTCGAAAAGCTGGATGCAGAGGTGAACGCTGAAGTCGAATTCGACGTTCTGCTCGTGGCAGACGACGACGGCGTCAAGATCGGTACGCCCGTTCTGGATGGCGTGAAGGCCAAGGCGAAGGTTGTGGAGCACGGCAAGGGCAAGAAGGTCATCGTCTTCAAGTACAAGCCGAAGAAGAACATCCGCACGAAGCGCGGTCATCGTCAGCCGTACACCAAGGTCGAGATCCTTTCGATCGGGTAAGGCGAGATGATCCGGATCGTGATGCTCCGGCGAAACGGTGCGACGCTCGGATTCGAGTGCAGCGGTCACGCCGGATATGCGGAAGCGGGAAGCGACATCGTGTGCAGCGCGGTCTCCGCGCTCACGGCGGCAGCGGCGAACGGACTGACCGAGGCGGCGAAGATCAAAGCCTCTGTCACGGACGACGGCAAAACGCTTCGATGTGTCCTGCCGGAAACGGTGGGGGAGCGGCAGGCGCAGGACGCGCAGCTGCTGTTCGACACATTGGAGATGGCGCTGTCCGGCATCCGCAAAGACTATGGAAAGTATTTGAAAATTTCTGACAGGGAGGTGTAACAGATGTTGCAAATGAATCTGCAGCGTTTTGCGCATAAGAAGGGCGTCGGCTCCTCGCGCAACGGCCGTGACAGCGAAAGCAAGCGTCTCGGACCCAAGCGTGCGGACGGTCAGTTCGTGCTCGCGGGAAACATCCTCGTCCGTCAGCGCGGTACGCATTTCCATCCCGGCAATAACGTCGGTATCGGAAAGGACGACACCCTGTTTGCAAAGATCGACGGCGTGGTCCGCTTTGAGACCAAGCACGGCGGCAAGAAGCAGGTCAGCGTATACGACGAGGCGGTCGGCGAGTAAGCCAAAAACGGAATTTATTGCAGACAATGCGCTTTTGTGGGCAACCATGAGAGCGCATTTTTTGTGTACCGAACTGCGCCTTCTGCTGACCGCATACAGTCAGCTCACCGGCGACATCATGCAGACCAACATCGAGGAATCGGATGTACCCATGGTGCAGGTGTCGGAGCACTGGGGAGCGCGTGAGAGCCATGCGCTGTGGCAGGGGAAGATCCTCACGGTCGAGCAGTTTAAGGCTGTATGCGGCTATGGTGAGCCATCAAACCCGGATCACATTTATTCCTACAACTGCCGCCATACGCACTACCCATACTGGCCTGGGATCTCTGAGCCGATTGAGTATCAGCCCGAACCGGGGCCGTTTACCGTCAATGGGCGGCAGTACACCTACTACGAGGCCACGCAGAAGCAGCGGGCCATGGAGCGGCAGATCCGCGCCTTGAAGCGTGAGGTGAACGCGGGCGGGAACCCTGATCTAAAGAGCGAAATCCGACAGCGGACCCGGGAGTACAAGGCGTTTTCGGATGCTTGCGGTATCCGAGAAAAGCTTGAAAGATTGCACGTTTTAGGGTATGATAGGAGTACATCAGCGAGGGTAACCAAATCTATGCGTGAAATGCAGAGGAAAGTCACGCTAAGGACAAAGAATGATCCAGTTCGTGACCGGTTAGGTTCCGCTATGATCTCCCACCCACAGGAAGTAGAATCCATTCTAAAGTCTTGGGATGAGAAAGGAGTTCAATATTTCTTTCGAAAAAGTGACATGGCGTATTCTCCGGGTCTAATCCTTGGACAAAAAGGGCAGGTTGTCATCGATCCGGAAGCAAGTATAGGGGCTTGGAGGCATGAAAACAGACATGTGCTCGACGATGAGGCGAATGGATGGCCGGGGATGCGGTATTACAACAGTGCAGCTAGGATGATTAAATACGAGCATCGAGGTTATGCAGAAGAGATTGCAATCGCGAGAGAGCTAAAAGACAAAGAACTGCGAAAACAGCTCCTCAAACTTCGAAAAAAAAGGGATGAAGAAATAAATGCCGAAATTAGAAAACAATGAAACGTTAATTTCCAAAGTGAACGAAGGCGACAAGCAAGCCATTATTGAGGCGCTTAATTCTGGCGTTCCGTTCCCCGCTTTCCGAGCTATTTTGCAGGCGGGAGACCTTAATTTGAACGATGATGACGTTTTCTCGGGGTTGCGCCTTTGGCTCGATTGCGATATTAGGATATTAGGCCGAAAAATGAAAACCTATGCCAGCGCGACCCTCTTTCACCTAGGACAGAGATCATACAACGATTTGACGGAAGAAGAATTGTTTGTTGCAGAAATGTATGATAGCTTTCATCTTGTTTAATTCTTAGGCATACCGCACAAAACCGCCTAACCGGCGGTTTTTTTGTACCCACAAATTAAAGCAACGAGTACCGTTGCTTTTTTATTTGCGTCGGCGGACGTAAAGCGCGGAATCTTGGCGAGAAAACGCCGTAATAAAATCGTATAGGAGGACAAAAACATGAAACGCGAAGAGATCAAGACCATTCTGGGTGAGAGCGCCACGGATGAAGTAGTAACCAAGCTGCTGGACGCTTTACATGCAGAAATCGAGCCGCACAAGACGGCGGCGAAAACGGGGATCGCAAAGCAGCTTGAAAAGGCGAACGGTCTGCTGATCGCGGCGTTTTTTGCACCCGGCTTTACAAAGCCGAACGAGGCCAAATGACGCCGCCTGTTCCACACAAAACGACGAGGTATGAACGAGCTGTAACGATTCCGTGAATTGCGGGGCAATTTTCTTGCGATTTTTGCCCGTGACAGCTACACTTTGAATGGAATCCTGTTGCATATAAAGGGGAAATGACGTTATGAAACGTAAAGCGCTCTGTCTGCTTTTGATCCTTGGCCTAGTGCTGTCCGGGCTGCCGCTCGACGGGAGCCATGCGGCCTCCTATGAGACGGGCGTGATCAACGCGGACGGCGTTGCATTCCGAAAGGGCGCTTCCTCGGACAGCGGCCGCATCCGAAGACTTCAAAAGGGGACGGTCGTCGAGATCCTTGCAACGAATGTGAATGCGGAGTGGCATAAGGTCAAGTACAAGAGCGAAACGGGCTATGTGAACCGCATGTATGTGGATCTGAAAAAGGCGGAAGACGCGGACGCAAGCTATCGCGGAACGGTCGTCAACTGCAAAGAAAACGTCAACGTCCGGGCAAGCGCGAACAAAGACGCCGAATTGGTGGGACTCGCTGACAAGGGCGCGACGTTCCGCGTCACGCGGGCGAATCTGGCGGGCGGCTGGCACGAGATCAGCTATAACGGAAAAACGGGGTATATCTCCGCCGATTATCTCGATCTGTCGCGGGAAGGCGCGAGCGGACAGATCCTCTCGCTGAGCGTCAGCGGCGGGACGATGTCTCCGGCCTTTTCGCCGGATGTGTACGGTTATGTGATCAATGCGACGAGCGGCGATGTTCGGATTAGCGCCGAGGGCGCGAAGGGCGCAAAGGTCAAGATCGGCGATTCCGGCAAAAGCACCGTTACGGTTTCCATGCCGAGGCACGGGAGCAAGACCGTGCGCATCTCCGTTGACGGAAAGGTGAAATACAGCCTGTACATCGTGCGCGGCGCGATCACGGTGGGGACATGGAACATCAAGCGCGGCAACGGAAATCTCACGGAGATGGGATGCCTCGTGCAGGCGCAGCAGCCCGACCTCATGGGCGTGCAGGAGGTCTATCGCTGCAAGAGCAAGACGGTCGTTGACAACCTGCTCTCCCTGCGCACGAAGGAGATGCAGAACACGAGCTTTGCCAAGACCGTTTCCTACGCGAGCGGCGGCGAATACGGCATCGGCCTCCTGTCGGCATATAAGATTGAGTCTGCGGAGACAAAAACGCTCTCAAGCGACGGGAACGAGCAGCGCGTGCTGCAAAAGATCGTCGTCAAGATCGACGGGCGCCGCGTCTCCGTGTACAACACGCATTTTTCCTATGAATCGTCGGCGACCCGCTCCAAGCAGTTTGCCGAGGTCAAGAAATGGCTGGACGCGGACACAAACAAGTATAAGATCCTCTTTGGAGACTTTAATGCGAAGGCTTCCGAGTTTTCGAAGCTCGGGAAGGGATATACCGCGCTGAACGCCGCAGATACAAGGTTTTATGACTATGGCGCGGGGCTCATGTCAAAGAGCGAGATCGACAATATTGTGGTCACAGATAATATTACAGTTTTGAATGTACGAATGATCGATGAGCTGCTGTCAGATCACAGACCGATCTTTGCGTACCTGACGCTGGACTGATCGAGAGAAGCGAATGCGCTGCTGAAACAAAAAGCGGCGCATTTTTCATACGCCGCATCTCCGCAGTTTCCCCCTGCCGTTTTGCTGTTCTGCGGAGAAACCGTTTGCTTCTGAAATCTATTTTAGCGCAGGAACTTAAAAAAGCAAGGCGGGCAATTTAGCGGAAAATGTCGATGATATATGATCTTGATCGAAGCCGCGCAAAAAAAAGAACCCGCATCCTTTGGAGAATGCGGGTTGATGTTGTCAAGGGTGATACGGATCAGAGCGCATTGGCCGCTTTGCCGTCGCAGCCGAGCACGTCCACGATCTTGTGCGCGACCATTTCCTTGATCGCCTGACGGGCGGGCTTGAGGTACTGGCGCGGGTCGAAGTGGGACGGGTTTTCCGCGAAATACTTGCGGATCGTTGCGGTCATGGCAAGACGCAGGTCGCTGTCGATATTGATCTTGCAGACGGCCATTCTTGCAGCTTCGCGCAGCATGTCCTCGGGAACACCGATGGCATCGGGCATTGCGCCGCCGTATTTATTGATCTCCTCAACGAACTTCGGGATAACGCTCGATGCGCCGTGGAGCACGATCGGGAAGCCGGGCAGACGGTTCTCGACCTCTTTGAGAATGTCGAAGCGGAGCTGCGGCTTCGTGCCGGGCTTGAACTTGTAAGCACCGTGGCTCGTGCCGATGGCGATGGCCAGAGAGTCAACGCCCGTGCGGGTCACGAAATCCTGTACCTGATCGGGATCGGTGTAGGAACCGTCGCCGATGGCGACCTTGACGTCATCCTCGACGCCTTCCAGACGGCCGAGTTCACCCTCGACGACAACGCCGTGGTCATGCGCATACTCGACGACCTGACGGGTCAGCTTGACGTTGTCCTCATAGGCGTGATGCGAACCGTCGATCATGACGGAGGAGAAGCCGCCGTCGATGCAGCTCTTGCACAGTTCAAAGGTATCGCCGTGGTCGAGATGGACGCAGATCGGCAGATCCGTTTCGATGCAGGCAGCCTCAATGAGCTTCATGAGGTAGGTGTGGTTTGCGTACTTACGCGCGCCGGAGCTGACCTGAAGGATCAGGGGGGAGTTCAGATCTTTCGCGGCCTCGGTGATGCCTTGAATGATCTCCATGTTGTTGACGTTGAATGCGCCGATGGCATAGCCGTTCTTGTACGCATCCTGGAACATCTTGGTACTGGTGACGATAGGCATAGTATCTCCTCTCCTTTGGATGTATTTTACCGCGGATATTATACCCCAAAGGTCGAAAAATTGCAACGCAGACGAAATTTGGTTATAATGAAAAAAGATTCAGTAGGAGGTGACCAGGATGAAAGAGAAGAGCCTTTCCCTCATTGTCCCGGTTTATAATGAGGAAGAAGTGCTTCGGGCATCCTATGAGAGAATGAAGACGGCCATGGAGACGACGGGGTATCCCTTCGAGATCCTGTATGTGAACGATGGCAGCCGCGACCGATCGCTGGATATTCTGCGAGAGATCGCGGCGGAGGATCTTCGGGTAAAGGTGCTGTCGTTTTCAAGAAACTTCGGGCATCAGACCGCCGTGACCTGCGGCATGGACGCTGCAAAAGGAGACGCGCTCATCATCATCGATGTGGATTTGCAGGATCCGCCGGAGCTCATCCCCGAAATGGTGCGGCGTTGGGAGCAGGGCGGCGAGATCATCTACGGCAAGCGCCTGAAACGCGAGGGCGAGACGCTGTTTAAAAAACTCACCGCGGCGGCATACTATCGCCTGCTTGCTTGGATGAGCGCGTATCCCATTCCGCTGGATACGGGCGATTTCCGTCTGATCGACCGGAAGGTCGCGGACGTGTTCCTGCAAATGCGGGAGCATAACCGCTTTTTGCGCGGCATGTCGGCCTGGATGGGATTTCGATCCGAGCCGATCGAGTATGAGCGGCATGAACGCTTTGCGGGCAGCACAAAATATACGCTGAAAAAGATGCTCCGGCTCGCCATGGACGGCATCACGGGCTTTTCCGATAAACCGCTGACACTGCCCGGCATTCTTGGGATCGGCATTTGCGTGACCGCAGGATTGGGATTGATCGCGCTGATCGTGTGCGCCTGCACCTGCGGCGCTGCGCCGTGGCTTTGGGCGCTGGACGGCGTTGTGCTGCTGCAGGGGCTGACGCTCTGCTGCATGGGCTTGCAGGGCATGTATTTCGGCAGGATGTACGACGAGCTCAAGGGCAGGCCGCTGTACATCGTGTCGGAAAAGATCAATGTCGATTAAACAATCATTTTTTATCGAAAGAAAAAAGATTTAGCTTGCACTTCCCGCGGGAATGTTGTAAGATACCAGAGGCTTATAGGTTTAAAAGAAGGATTATTTAGAAGGAGGCTATTCTTTATGGCTATCAAAGTTGGTATCAATGGCTTTGGCCGTATCGGCCGTCTCGTGTTCCGCGCTGCGGTCAACAACCCCGAGATCGAGATCGTCGGCATCAACGACCTGATCACTCCGGATTACATGGCGTACATGCTCAAGTACGACACGATTCATGGCCGCTTCGAGGGTACGGTCGATTACACCGAGAACTCCCTGATCGTGAACGGCAAGTCCATCCGCGTCACCGCGGAGAAGGATCCCGCGAACCTGAAGTGGAACGAAGTCGGCGCAGAGTACGTCGTCGAGTCCACCGGCCTGTTCCTCACGAAGGAGAAGGCTGCGGGTCACATCGCGGCAGGCGCAAAGCATGTCGTCATGTCCGCGCCGTCCAAGGATGACACCCCGATGTTCGTCATGGGCGTCAACAACGAGTCCTACACCTCCGACATGCAGTTTGTGTCCAACGCATCCTGCACCACGAACTGCCTCGCGCCGATCGCGAAGGTTCTGCACGACAACTTCGGCATCACCGACGGCCTCATGACCACGGTGCATTCCATCACGGCGACCCAGAAGACCGTTGACGGCGTTTCCATGAAGGATTGGCGCGGCGGCCGCGGCGCTTCCTACAACATCATCCCGTCTTCCACCGGCGCAGCCAAGGCAGTCGGCAAGGTCATCCCGTCCCTGAACGGCAAGCTGACCGGTATGTCCATGCGTGTTCCGACGCTGGATGTTTCCGTCGTTGACCTGACCGTCAACCTCGCAAAGCCCGCCAAGTATGACGAGATCTGCGCAGCAATGAAGAAGGCTTCCGAGAACGAGCTCAAGGGCATCCTGGGCTACACCGAGGATCCGGTCGTTTCTTCCGACTTCATCGGCGATCCGCACACCTCCATCTTCGACGCCAAGGCCGGCATCGCCCTGACCGATACCTTCGTGAAGGTCGTGTCCTGGTATGACAACGAGTGGGGCTATTCCAACAAGGTGCTCGACCTCATCGCCTACATGGCAAAGGTCGACCATAAATAAGACGCTCTGCCGAAGGGGGTCTGGCCATAGGAAAGAAAACAACGGCCCCCGCACGCGCAGCGTTCACAGAACGGACAACAGCCGCAGCAGCCTTTCTGCTGCGGTTGTTTTTTTGCGGAATGACGTTTCCCGTGTTATCATGTCAATATCGAGCATATCGGTCGAACCCCGACGGGCTGGCGTCCTCCGGTTCTTTCTCTACGGAGCGCAGAAACCGTGTCGCTTCGCCGTATTCTACGCTGCATGGGTGTGAAGCCGCCGTATTTTATGGGATAATTCAGGAGAAGGGGAGGCGAATAAATGGATCAAATCAAAATCGGGAGATTCATTGCCGATGAGAGAAAAAGAAAGGAATATACCCAGAAACAGCTTTCCGAACGATTGGGGATCAGCGACAAGACGATTTCAAAATGGGAACGGGGCAACGGGTTTCCGGAGGGATCCCTGCTGCTGCCCCTGTGCGCTGCGCTGGAGATAACGGTGAATGAGCTGTTGTCCGGCGAAAGGGTATCCGAAGAAGAATATCGCAGAAAAGCGGAGGAAAACATGGTAAATCTGGTCAAAGAAGCGCAGGAAAGCAAAAAGAAAATCATCCTATCAGCAATGGTTGCCGGGCTTACGCTGATTGCAGCCATTCCGTTGTTTCTTCTGGCGGGAGCGCTCGCCCTGGAAACGTGGCTGCGGATTCTGTTGATCGTTACAGGAGCGGTTGTGGTGTTCGGCGGGATTGCGATCGCGTGCATTCTGGATATAGAGGCAGGCGCATATGCGTGCCCCGAATGTCACCATCGGTTTGTACCGGATATGAAGTCCTATCTTATGGGGCCGCACACGATCACCAAACGAAAGCTGGTCTGTCCATATTGCGGGGCGCGCAGGTACTGCAAAAAGGTCCTGACAAAGTAAGGGGTTATACGATCAGGCCAATGGCGCCCCGATTACGGAGATCGGCGGCGCCCCTTTGCTGTGGAGGGCGAGCCGCCCGGCCCGAACCTCGCTGCGCGGGGCGAAGTTCAAAATGCGTCCGTAAGAACATGATCGAAGTATTCGCCGGTTTTCGGGTCGGCAAAACGCTTGTCCAGAAAGGGCGAGTAGGTATAGGTCTCGATGCTTCGCGCGATGGGGTCAAAGCGCAGCAGACGCAGATAGCCGTAGCCCTCCTTCTTATCGCCCTGCGGGTTGTACATGAGGGAATAGACGGTGCGGTCGGGCGTGCCGTCGCCGTCGTCGTCGAATTCGTCGGTGCGCATACTGTCGCCGCGGCTGTGACCGCAAAGCACGAGCCGCACGTTCGGGTTTTTGGCAACGATGCGCTCCTGCTCTTCGCGGCTTTTCACAAAGACCTCGCCGGAATCGTTGAGATAGCGGTGAAACAGCGCGATGCCGACGCGGTCCCGATGCGCGGAAAGCGCGTCGTTGATCCAATCATATGCGCCCTTGAACCGCCGGGCAGCGTCAAAGCTTACGCCGAGCACGATAAAATCCGTTCCGCCCGCGGAAAACAGGTCATAATAGATGAGTCCGTCCGCAAAGGTTTTGTCTGCGGGAAGATCATTTAAAAAATCACACTGGAGGTAGCCCTCGTAGCTTTTGGCCCGCACGCCGATGTCGTGATTTCCGGCGATTGGGTAGAAGGGGACCATGCCGCGGAATTTATCGAGCGCAAGGTTGAAATTGTCCCACTGGTAGGGCTTGAACCCGTTATCCACCAGATCGCCCGTGTGAAAAACGCAAAGAATGTTCTCCCGCTCAAGATTATCCCGAATATAACAGCCCATGCTGTCCAGCGCTTCCGGCGCGGAATAGCTCATGGCCTGCGTATCGGTCATCCAGACGATGGAAAACGGCGTCGGCATCGGCGCCGGAGAGGGCGTCGGCGCGGGCGCTGCGCTTTGCACAGGCGAAGGAACAAAAGAGTTCTCCGCGGTCTGTTCCGAAAAAGCGGCGCTTGTGCAGCCGACAGCAAGACCGGCAAGCAGAAAAAGGAGAAACAGATAGCGGATATGTTTATTCATCGTGTGACTGCTCACTTCCGTCAAGACTTGTCAAAAGCATACCATGGATTTCCCGGAAAATCAAACAAGGCCGGAGGCTGCGGCGCAGACGGCGCGGGCGATTCTTGCAATTTGACGCGGCTTAGGGTATCATAGATAAGGTCTATTATGGGGAATTTTGAATTGAGAACGCTTGGAGGAACGACGCTATGGCCTACCCGCGGGAACTGATCCGCAATTTCTGCATTATCGCGCACATTGATCACGGCAAATCCACGCTTGCAGACCGCATGATGGAGCTGACCGATACGGTCGCGGCGCGCGACATGGAGGAGCAGCTGCTCGATTCCATGGATATTGAGCGGGAGCGCGGCATTACCATCAAGGCAACGGCTGTGCGCATGTTCTATACCCACAGCGACGGCAAGCGATACATGTTCAATCTCATCGACACGCCGGGCCACGTAGACTTTACCTATGAAGTCAGCCGTGCGCTTGCCGCCTGCGAGGGCGCCGTGCTCGTCGTGGACGCGACGCAAGGCATCGAGGCGCAGACGCTTGCAAACGTGTACCTTGCCGTGGACAACGGCCTCGAGATCATGCCTGTGATCAACAAGATCGACCTGCCGTCCGCACAGCCGGAGCACGTCGTGACGGAGATCGAAGATGTGATCGGGATCCCGGCAGAACACGCGCCGAAGATCTCGGCAAAAAGCGGACAAAACGTTGCGGAAGTGCTTGCACAGATCGTGGATCTCGTGCCGCCGCCCAAGGGAGACCCCGCCGCACCGCTCACGGCGCTTATCTTTGACTGCGTGTACGACAACTATAAGGGGGCGCTGTCCTTTGTGCGCATCGTGGACGGCGTTGTGCGGCCGGGCGACCGCATTCGTTCCATGGCGACGGGACGCGAGTTCGATGTGACGGAGGTCGGCGTGTTTACGCCGCAGCTCACGCCGACGGACGAGCTGACCGCAGGCGAGGTGGGATACATTTCCGCCTCCATCAAGAGCGTTGCGGAAACGAAGGTCGGCGATACCATCACCTCTGCCGCGAACCCTGCAAAAGCGCCGCTGCCGGGATACAAACAGGTCAACCCGATGGTGTTCTGCGGCATTTATCCTGCGGACGGTGCGCATTACGATGATCTGCGGGACGCGCTCGACAAGCTGAAGCTGAACGATGCGTCGCTGTCCTTTGAACCGGAGATGTCCGTGGCGCTCGGATACGGCTTCCGCTGCGGCTTCCTCGGACTGCTGCACATGGAGATCATCCAGGAGCGGCTCGAACGCGAGTTCGACCTTGATCTTGTAACGACTTCACCCTCGGTCATCTATCGCGTTCGCATGATGAACGGCGAAGAACGTATGATCGACAATCCCTCGAACCTGCCGCCCGTGACGGAGATCGAATATATGGAAGAGCCCATGGTGAACGCCAACATCATGACGCCTTCCCAGTATGTCGGCACGATCATGGAGCTCTGCCAGGACAAGCGCGGCATCTTCCAGGACATGGATTACATCGAGGAAACGCGCGTGTCCATGCACTATATCCTGCCGCTCAACGAGATCATCTACGACTTCTTCGATCAGCTGAAGTCGAGGAGCCGCGGCTATGCGTCCTTTGATTATGAGCTGCGCGAATACATGCGCTCGGATCTTGTGAAGCTCGATTTCCTGCTCAACGGCGATACCTGCGATGCACTCTCGACCATCGTACACCGCGATAAAGCGTATGCGAAGGGGCGCGCCGTTGCCGAAAAGCTCAAGGAGGTCATTCCGCGTCAACAGTTTGAGATCCCGATCCAGGCCGCGATCGGCGGGAAGATCATCGCACGGGAGACCGTCAGCGCCGTTCGCAAGGACGTGCTTGCAAAGTGCTACGGCGGCGACATCACGCGAAAGAAGAAGCTGCTCGAAAAGCAGAAAGAGGGCAAGAAGCGTATGCGCCAGGTCGGTACCGTGCAGGTGCCGAGCGAAGCCTTCATGAGCGTGCTCAGGATCAACTGATGGAACCCGCTGGCATTTATCTGCATATCCCATACTGCGTGAGAAAGTGCGCCTATTGCGACTTCGTGTCCTTCCCGGAACCGGGCGGGGTGCCGGAGCCGTATGTCGGCGCACTTTTGCAGGAGATCCGTCTTGTTGCGGAGCAGACGCCGAAAAGACGGTATGCGAGCGTGTTTTTCGGCGGCGGCACACCCTCGCTGCTCAGCGGCGAACAGCTGCGACGCATTCTTGAAACGCTCGGAGAAGCATTTGACATTCTGCCGGATGCAGAGATCAGCATGGAGTGCAATCCCGGCACGGCGACGGAGAAAACGCTTTGCGCCTATCGCGCGGCGGGCGTGAACCGGCTTTCCGTCGGGCTTCAGTCCGCAGACGACGCGCTGCTTGCCCGTATTGGCCGCATCCATGACTATGCCGCATTCTGCCGCACTGCAGCATGGGCAAAGCGCGCGGGCTTTGAGAATTTCAATGTGGACGTCATGCACGGCCTGCCGGGGCAGACGGCGGCGCAGTATCTCGATACGATCCGCCGCGCGGCGGAGAGCGGGGCGACGCACGTTTCCGCCTACGGTTTGA
>HF985422.1 GCA_000432015.1 Clostridium sp. CAG:1024
GCGGCACCTGCCGCCCCGTGACGACCTCGATGAGCGTTTTTTCACCGCCCTGCGGGTATTTCGTTTTCAGCACGGCGACCTCGCAGTTCTCGCGGCCCGCGACCGCCTTCCGCATGGCTTCGATGGCGTCGGGCTTGTTGTCCTCGATCGCGACGATGCCGCGCTGTGCGCCGGTCGCGCGCAGGATGAGTCTGAGGCCGTCCGCAACGCGCTCGCTCTCCTCGATCATCTTGCGATGATCCGCCGTCAGAAACGGCTCGCACTCTGCGCCGTTGAGGATCACGACGTCCGCGTGCTTGCCCTCCGGCACGTTCAGCTTGACATGCGTGGGAAACGCCGCGCCGCCCATGCCGCACAGCCCCGCCGCCTTGACAGCGGGCGCGATCTTTTCCGGATCGACCGTTTCGACCTCGCCCACGGGCGTGAGCTCCGTCCATTCATTCCGCATATCGCTCTCGATCGCGATGCAAAGCTCCGGCTTTCCGCGAAGCTGCTGCCGTTCCTCGACCGCGGACACGGTGCCGGATACGCTTGCGTGTACCGGGATGCCCAGTCCGCCGACCGGCTCTGCGATGATCTGTCCGAGCTTGACGGTATCCCCCTTCTGCACGCAGGGCGCGGAGGGCGCGCCGATGTGCATTCCGACCGGGATCACGACGTGCCCCGGGTGTACCGGCCGCACCGCCGCGCCTTCCGTCGGACGCTTGCCCTCGTGGATATGGCTGAGCGGATGCACGCCGCCTTTGAATGTTTGCTTCAAAATGTTGTTTTCCTCCTGTCCCGTTGTTGGCACTCTTCCTTTTGCCGTGCGATGGTTTCCGGCACGGCAGCAGTGTTTGTTCGGTTGTGAGTTGAGACTGGCGTCCTCTGGTTCGACGCCGGAAACGAACGTCCGTCAGGACTCTCAAAACAGGACGCTTTTTTGTTTCGCGCCCCGAAAGCGCCGCCGGTTTTCACGACGGCGCCGGATAGGTTATTTACAATTATACGATAAGAGAAACGGAAATACAAGCGAAATAAAGTCCGTGCTATTTTATCGATAAACGCTTGTTTTCGGGTGGTTTTTTCGGCATATACGGGCTTTTCGGCTCGCCGCCAGCTCCATAGTATAAACGTGGCAAATTTTTTCAGTTTTATGCAAGAATTGACAGCTGTTTTGGGCCGGGCAGGTATTCCGCAAGATTGCAGACGGGAACGCCCCTGCGCTCGGCATAGCGAACGGTATAATACGTGCCGCCGGATAGCTTGCGCAGATAGGCGATACAGCAGTCCGCGTGATCGACGAGATAGCGGTTTCGCGTGTGCATGGCCGCGGCGTCGTTGCGATCCGACGCGTAATAGGTCTCGTCGGCCTTGTCAAGAATGCTGTAATAGCGTCTGCGGTCATCCTGCGGCCAGGCATCCGCCTGTCTGCGGCTCGGCAGCGCGAGCTTCAGCTTGAGCGGCAGCCGCTCCTGCTCGCGCAGAAACAGTACGGCCTCCGCAGCGAGCATGTCAAACCCCCGCGCGCCTCCCGCATAAAACACGTCCGCGCCCGCCGCGGCCGCCTGCTGCACGGTCATGATGAGCTTGAGCCGCAAAAGCGCCGTATCGGCTTCCTTCTGCGGGAGCCCCTCCGGACGGTGTCCCGTAAAGCAGCAGGCGCGGCAGCCGGAAAAATCGAACGGCTCGGCAAAAGCAGGCATAGATTCGTCCCCCTGAAGTCACGGCGTCACCGGCGGCATTCCTCGCAGCCGGTTCTTACTGAACAGTATAGAGCGCTGCCGCGCAAACTGCAAAACAAATTGTGAAACTTTTTCACTTTCTGAGACAATCCGGCGCTTCCGTGATAAAATACTGTCGAATCCATATAGATGAGGTGAGCCGCCCGTGAAGAAAATCGTGAGCAGGAGAAAGAAGTTCCGTATCAACACCCCCATGTCCTTCGGTATTCTCTGCGCGGTGCTGCTCATTCTTGTCGGCGGCGGCGTTTATGCGCTTGCCGCAGGCGTTGTCGCTCCCACGGTGCAGCGCATCGAGGCCGCAAAGGTCACGCCGACGCCCGAGCCCACGTCCACGCCGGAGCTGATCACCCCCATCCCCGAGGATCAGCGCACCAGCCCCGCGCCGGAGGAGGACCCGGACGCGATGCTGACGACCACGACCGACCCCATTACGGGCGCGATCATGCCAGCGGATCCGAATACGCTCGCGGAGGGAACGCCGGAACCGACCGCAACCCCCGCGCCGCTTGCGGGAAGGACGATCGTGATCGACGCGGGCAAAAGTAAGGGCGGAACGCATCGCGGCGTTTCATCCAAGACCTATGAGTATAAAATCAATCTGGCCTTTGCGCAGGCATTGCAGGAGGAGTTGACAGGGCTCGGCGCATCGGTCGTGATGACGCGCGAAAGCAACGACGAGGTTGTGGGCGCCAAGTCGCGCATCAAGACGATCAACAACAGCGGCGCAGACCTTGCGATCTCCCTGTTCTGCAACGACCTCGACAACAACAAGACGCGCGGCGCGGAGGCCTTTGTCGGCAAGGGGACCGGTAATGCGGAGGCGAGCCGGAGACTTGCAGGCGCAGTGCTTGCAGGCTATACGAGAGCGACGGACATGCCCACGCGCGATTCGGACGACACGGTTCGCACCGTGACGAACAAAGAGGTGCTTTCCGGCGCAAAGATACCGACGATGGGCCTGGTGCTCGGACAGCTTTCCAACCGCTCGGATGACGAGAACCTCAACGATGCAGCATTCATTGCAAAGGCTGCGCGCGGTATTGCAAACGGCATCCGCTCCTACCTCGGCGCCTGACGCCTTTTCGGACGCGTTTGTTCCGCGGGAGCGGCTTGGCTTTCGGAGTTCAGCGTTTTTCCCGCACATCCTGCTAATAGCACGAAAATAAACAACGGACGGTTCGCATATGGACCGTCCGTTTTGTTCTGCACGCTTCAGCGCAAGCAGCGAAAGCAATGCATACCAGCGCTTCGGATACCGTTTGTTTTTCGGGCTTATCGGTATCCCAGTTCCTTTTCGAGCTTAACGATTTTGTTGACGTTCGCGGTCTGGTATTTGTTCATGCGCTTGAACACCGCGTTTGCATCCGTGGTGTCGGGCTTGTACCAGTCGCAGCCGTTGAAGAAGTCCTTGAGCTCCCGGTTCTTCTTAAACTCCAGCCCGGACATCGCATACATGCCGTTGCGCAGGATCGACAGCTCGTACTTCGTCCTGCCCTTCAGCTCTTCGTCCTTGAAATACCGCTCCTTTCCGGCCAGCACGAGCGCTTCCAGCGCGCCGTTGTCCTTGCGGTAGCCCTCCGAACGCTCGATCTTGAGGATCGCCTTCACATTCTTTTTCTGGTTGTCGTTGAACCGGCCGTACGCCTTCTCGCTGTCCGAGGTGTCCGGCCTGTACCAGTCGCAATCCTCGAAAAATTCCTTCAACGCCTTGTTCTTTTTGAATTTCAGCCCGGACAGCGCATACATGCCGTTGCGCAGCACGGAGAGCTCGTCCTTTGTGCGTTCCT
>HF985423.1 GCA_000432015.1 Clostridium sp. CAG:1024
CTGTGGTACGGCGGCAGGAGCGGCGCGGGCGCGCTCTCGGAGCATGAGCCCTCGTCCTTCCGCATCACCGTGTACGACGGCGCATACCGAACGCCCGCATGGTTCACGGAGGGCGTGTGCTATCAGATCTTTCCCGACCGCTTCTTTCGCAGCAGCTGGGAGGATTTTCACGCAAGGCTCGGCGCGCACATCGCGCTCGGCAGACATCCGCGCGTGCACGAACGTTGGTCGGAAGCGCCGTGCTTTACTCCCGCGCCCGGCCAAACGGAGTATGCGCCGGACGACTACTTCGGCGGCGATCTGAACGGCATCCGGCAGAAGCTGGACTATATCGCCTCCTTCGGCGTGACCTGCATCTATCTGAATCCCATCTGCGCGGCGGCGAGCAACCACCGCTACAACACGGCGAACTATCGTTCGATCGACCCGCTGCTCGGCACAGATGAGGACTTCCGGCTTCTCTGCAGCGAAGCGAAGCGGCGCGGCATTCGCATCATGCTGGACGGCGTGTTTTCGCATACGGGCAGCGACAGCATCTATTTCAACCGCGAAGGACATTACGGCGAAACCACCGGCGCATACCGCGACCCGCAGTCTCCGTATCGCAGCTGGTATACCTTTACCGACGCGCCGGCCAAGGACGGAACGAACTACGACTGTTGGTGGGGCTTCCCGACGCTCCCGAACGTAAACGAGCTCAACCCTTCCTATGTGGAGTATATCGCGGGCGAAAACGGCGTCCTGTCGCACTATGCGGCGCTCGGCGCGACCGACTGGCGGCTCGACGTTGCGGATGAACTGCCGGACGAATTTATCCGGATCCTGCGCCGCCGCGTCAAAGCAAACGATCCGGATGCGGTCCTGCTCGGCGAAGTCTGGGACGAGCCGACGGAAAAGCGCGGTGCGGAAGGCCGGCGGGGCTACGTCAACGGCGACGAGCTGGACTCCGTTATGAACTATTGCTTTACAAACGCGACCATCGCGTTTCTCACCGGGCGTATGTCTGCAGAAGCCTATGCGGACGCGCTTGCATTCCTGCGTGAGCAGTATCCGAAGCCCTTTTACGACGCTGCGCTGAACCTGCTCTCCTCGCACGATGTGGAACGGGCGGCGACCGCGCTGTCCGGCGCGCCGTCTCGCTATACGCTGACACGGGAAGCGCAGGCGGCGTTCCGCCCGA
>HF985424.1 GCA_000432015.1 Clostridium sp. CAG:1024
GCAAACACGGCGTTCTCGTCCTCCGGCTCGCCTTCGTCCGCCCTTTCGCCGTATGCGCGCCGATAGGGCTCTGCGGCGTTCTCGAGCGCAAGGTACATGTTGGGATACAGCACGTCTCGCACGCTGCCGTCCGCCGCTTGCAGAAGCTCGCGCATCAGCGCGGAGCAGAGCTCGGAATCGTAAAAGCTCGCGCCGTCGTAGCGGTCCCCCGCGACGGAATACACGATCCCGATCGCGGAGCCGGCAAGCGCAAAGACGAGCAGAACGGCGAGCGCGACCGCGACGGTTTTTGCAAGAAACGATCCCATGAGTTTTTTCATCGGGTAAGCCTCCTTTCATTTCATTGGGCGTGTCCGGGGCGCGGGCGATGGTCAGCCCTCGTCGGAAAGCTTGTAGCCATGCCCCCAGACGACCTTCAAAACGCGCGGATTCGCCGGATCGATCTCCAGCTTCTCGCGCAGATGGCGGATGTGCACGGCGACGGTGTTTTCCGCGCCGTAGGCCGCGTCGTTCCAGACGCTTTCGTAGATCTGCCGGCTTGAGAACACGCGGTTGCGGTTCTCCATGAGGAGCTTGAGGATGCTGTACTCGATCGGCGTGAGCGAAACCTCCTCGCCGCCCTGCGTGACCCGCTTTTGCGCATCGTCCAGCACGATGTCCCGGCAGACGAGAAGCTCCGGACGCTCCGACAGCCCGCCGAGCAGCGTATACCGCCGCAGCTGCGACTTGACCCGCGCCAGCACTTCCATGGGATTGAAGGGCTTTGTCACATAGTCGTCCGCGCCGAGCGTCAGTCCCAGCACTTTGTCGCTGTCCTCGCTCTTTGCGGTCAGCAGGATGATGGGAAAGTTGTACTGCTCGCGCAGCTGCACCGTCGCCGCGATTCCGTCCATGCCGGGCATCATGATGTCCATGAGCGCAAGATGCACCGTCTCGTGCGAGGCGACGTCCAGCGCTTCCCTGCCGTTCGCTGCGCGCAGGGTGCGGTAGCCCTCCGCCTTCAGATAGATCTCAAGCGCAGCGGCGATATCGCTGTCGTCGTCGCAGATCAGGATGGAATACATGCGTTCTCACCTCACTCGGGAATGGTACGGTTCTATTGTACGGTACTTTATCTGAAATTCGTAGGGGGAAAGTCTTAAAGAATCCATTAAGATTTGCCGCGTCCCATCTGTTCACAAGCGGCGGGTTTTCTGCTATACTGTACATTTGTAAAAGGCTACATTTTATGAACTTGGAGAAATACGACATGGACTTTCGCATGAAAATCGCGGAGGCGATCGCAGACCGGACGGGACTTGGACGGGACGAGATCGCAGAGCTGCTCGAAACGCCGAAAAACCCGGACATGGGCGATGTGGCGTTCCCCTGCTTCCGGCTGGCAAAGACGATGCGCAAAGCGCCCCCGCGCATCGCGGCGGAATTGGCGGAGAGCATCGCGCTTCCCGAGGGCGTGCAGAGCGCTGCCGCTGCGGGCGGCTATCTGAACTTCATGCTCGACCGCGGCGCGCAGGCGGGCGCGGTACTGCGCCGCATCTTTGAAGAGGGCGAGCGCTACGGCGGAAGCGACGAGGGCGCGGGAAGGAACGTCTGCATCGACTACTCCTCCGTCAACATCGCAAAGCCGCTGCACATCGGGCATCTGCCCTCGACCGTCATCGGCAATTCGCTCTACCGCATCTATCGGCACATGGGCTATACCCCCATCGGCATCAACCACCTGGGCGACTGGGGAACGCAGTTCGGCAAGATGATCTACGCGTACAAGGCCTGGGGCGACCGTGAAACGGTCGAAAAGGGCGGCGTGGACGAGCTGGTCAAGCTGTATGTGCGCTTCCATCAGGAGGCGGAGAACAACGAGGCCATGAACGACGCTGCGCGCGCCTGGTTCAAAAAGATCGAGGACAACGATCCCGAGGCGATGGAGCTGTTCGAGTGGTTCAAGAAGATCACGCTCGAGGAAGTGCAGCAGGTGTTCGAGCTCATGGGCATCCGCTTCGACAGCTACGCGGGCGAGAGCTTCTACAACGACAAGATGGATCGCGTTGTGAACGAGCTGCGGGAAAAGGGTCTTCTGAAGCTCGATCAGGGCGCGCAGATCGTCGATCTTTCCGAGTATAAAATGCCGCCGTGCATCATCCTGCGCTCGGACGGCGCGACGCTGTATGCGACACGCGACATTGCGGCCGCGCTCTACCGCAAGGACACCTACGACTTTGCAAAGTGCCTGTACGTTGTGGCATACCAGCAGGATCTGCATTTCCGGCAGTGGTTCAAGGTCGTGGAGCTCATGGGCTATCCCTGGGCAAAGGATCTCATACACGTCTCCTTCGGCATGGTCTCCGGCACCGAGGGCGCGTTCTCGACCCGCAAGGGCAACATGGTCAAGCTGCGCGACGTGCTGAACGCCGCGATCGAAAAGACGGGCGAGATCATGCGGGAAAAGAGCCCGAATCTTGAAAACCGCGATGAGATCGCGCGCGAGGTTGGCGTTGGCGCGCTCGTTTGGAACAGCCTGTACACGAGCCGCATCAAGGATGTTGTGTTCGACTGGAACACGGTTCTGAACTTTGACGGCGAGACCGGCCCCTACGCGCAGTACACGCACGCGCGCGCCTGCGCCGTGCTGCGGAAGGGACAGCCGGAGGGCGAGATCGATTACAGCCTGCTCTCCGACGAACAGAGCCGCGCGCTCGTCGCGGCGCTTGCGGCCTTCCCGGGCGCGGTGCGCGAGGCGATGGAAAAGAACGAGCCATACCTCGTTTCCCGCGCGGTCATGGCGATCTGCCAGAGCTTCAACCGCTTCTATTATGAACAGCGCATCATGGCGGACGACGCTGCGGAACGGAACGCGCGTCTTGCGCTCACCGACGCCGCCCGCCGCGTGATCGCGATCGGACTGGGACTTGTGGGGCTTGCCGCCCCGGAAAGGATGTAATGTCATGCTGGACATCAGAATGCTCCGCGAAAACCCGGAGCGGGTCAAGGAGAACATCAAAAAGAAATTTCAGGACGAAAAGCTCGCGCTCGTCGATGAGGTCGTAGCGTTCGACGCGGAGCTTCGCGCGGCGATCAAGCGCAGCGACGATCTCAGAAACCAGCGCAACGTCAAGAGCAAGGAGATCGGCAAGCTCATGGCGCAGGGCGCGCGGGACGACGCGGAGGCCGTCAAGGCGGAGGTCAAAGCCATGGCGGACGAAATGGCGGCGCTCGATGGAAAGCGCGAGACGCTCACCGAGGAGATCAAAAAGCGGATGCTCGTCATTCCGAACATCATCGACGATTGCGTGCCGATCGGCAAAGACGACTCCGAAAACGTGGAGCTCGAGCGCTTCGGCGAGCCGATCGTGCCGGACTTTGAGATCCCGTATCATGTGGACATCATGGAGCGGCTCTCCGGCATCGACCTCGACAGCGCGAGAAAGACCTCGGGCAACGGCTTCTATTATCTCATGGGCGACGTGGCGCGGCTGCACTCCGCGGTGCTGTCCTATGCGCGCGATTTCATGATCGACCGCGGCTTTACCTATGTCATCCCGCCGTACATGATCCGCGGCAACGTCGTCACGGGCGTGATGAGCTTTGCCGAGATGGAGGGCATGATGTACAAGATCGAGGGCGAGGATCTCTACCTCATCGGTACGAGCGAGCACTCCATGATCGGCCGCTTTATCGATACCTTCCTTGAGGAGAAGGAGCTGCCAAAGTGCCTCACGAGCTATTCGCCCTGCTTCCGCAAGGAGGTTGGCGCGCACGGCATCGAGGAACGCGGCGTATACCGCATCCATCAGTTTGAAAAACAGGAGATGATCGTCGTCTGCCATCCCGACGAGAGCCGCATGTGGTTCGACAAGCTCTGGCAGAACACGGTCGATTTCTTCCGCACGCTCGACATTCCCGTGCGCACGCTCGAGTGCTGCTCCGGCGATCTTGCCGATCTCAAGGTGCGCAGTCTGGACGTGGAGGCCTGGTCGCCGCGGCAGCAGAAGTATTTTGAGGTCGGGTCCTGCTCAAACCTCGGCGACGCGCAGGCGCGCAGACTCGGCATCCGTGTCAAAAACAAGGAGAAGGGCAATTACTTTGCGCATACGCTGAACAACACCGTCGTCGCGCCGCCGCGTATGCTCATTGCGTTTCTTGAGAACAACCTTAATGCGGACGGCACCGTGCGCATCCCGGAGGCGCTTCGTCCCTACATGGGCGGAAAATCGCAGATCGGGTGAGCTCTTTTCAGGGGCGCGTTTTCTTTTCTTTCTAGAAA
>HF985425.1 GCA_000432015.1 Clostridium sp. CAG:1024
CTGCCGCGTGCTGAAGTGCTTGGCAAGCGCGGAATAGCACCGATCCGACCGGGTTCGGTTCGCATCGTTTCTTTATTCAGAGGATATCTCAATAATGAATATCGCCCGCATTGATGCCTTTGAAGGGTATAAGCAGGATATTACGCTGTACTGCAAGCGGCAATGACGGACAGGCGGAGCTTAACCGCCTGTTTTCATTTTTAACTGGAAAAGCTGAATGAAGTGTGCTATACTTATTATGGTGTTTTGTGTGCATTCCACGCGAGCACTTGCAAGTAGATACGTAATGCCTACCAACTATGCAGCAGGCTAAAGTCCTATTTAGGAAAGGAGCCAAAGACCATGAAGAATGAAGCCGCAAAAGCCGTGTTTGCGCGTCAATTAAAAGAGTTCGCGCAGACTTTAGGAGCTTTTATCGCAAAAGGCGACGAGTGGACAATCAGAGGCTTTATAGATATATTCAAAAACATCTATACGATTTCAACTGATACTAAAATCGTATCGAAAGTGTTGGAACTTCATTTGTTCCCGCATTTCCTAACATTCGCAGAAAACATAGGCTATACTATTGAGTTAGCCACTTATCAGAATTGGTATCCTGACCTGACGTTTATTTCAAAGGCTGACCCAACAATCAAATTTGCGGTTGACCTAAAAACAACTTACAGGGATGAAGAATGCCCAGGGTTTTGTAATGGTTTTACCCTTGGTTCGCATGGCGAATACTTTATTGAAAGAACAAGCACAAAGAATATACAATACCCGTATGATGAATACTGCGGGCATTTTTGCCTTGGTATTATATATTCAAGAGCCGATATTAGCAAAGATGAAGAAACTCATATCTATTCTATTGATGAAGTTGAGAGAATCCCCGCCGTTATTCGGAATTTTCTGTTCTTTGCAGAAGAAAAGTGGAAAATTGCAAGTGATAAAGGCGGAAGTGGAAATACTGCAAACATCGGCAGCATTCAGAAAATTGATGATATACTGAATGGTAATGGTGTTTTCGCAAAAGCGGGTGAAGATATTTTTGATGATTACTGGGCTAATTTTGGGAAAATCGAAATCCCTGTTGACGGAAAGCGTAAAAAGCTTTCATCTTTTGAAGAGTACTTGCGTTACCGTGGTTTACCCATGACATTGAATAACTCGAAAGCGGCAAAGAGGAAAGCAAGATGAATGACAAGGTGTTTGTTCCCCCTATCAAGATACAAGGGATAAAAACAAAGCTGGTTCCGCTTATCAAGCAAAGCGTTATTATGGATAAAGAATCAGTATGGGTTGAGCCGTTTATGGGTTCAGGTGTAGTAGGCTTTAACATCGAACCTAATAGGGCTATCTTTGCTGATACTAATCCTCATATCATTGCATTCTATAACCAAATCAAAGCGGGAACAATTACACCGTATTCCGTTCGTGCTTTTCTTGAATATGAAGGAAAGTTATTGGAGCAGAACGACGACGAACACTATTATTTGGTTCGAAATCGCTTTAATGCAGAGCATAATCCATTAGATTTTCTGTTTCTGAATCGTGCTTGTTTCAACGGAATGATTCGGTTTAATAAAGACTATGATTTTAATGTTCCATACGGACACAAACCGCAGCGTTTTGCTAAAGCGTATATCACTAAAATTGTGAATCAAGTAGCCCATGTTTCACAGCTGCTTCAAAAACATTCGTGGGATTTCATTTGCCAATCATTCGAAATCACAATAGCTATGGCAACCGCAAGCGATTTTATTTATTGTGACCCGCCATATATAGGGCGCCATGTAGATTATTATGATAGTTGGGATGAAGAATCAGAAATTGCCTTGCACACTGCATTAGTAGGAAGTAAGGCGAAATTCATGTTGTCAACATGGGATCACAACGATTACAGAACAAATGAGTATATCCAAACATTGTGGAGAGATTGCCATAAGATTACACGCGACCATTTTTATCATGTCGGAGCTAAAGAAACGAACCGTAACCCAGTTGTAGAAGCTTTGCTAACAAACTATGCTGTAACGGGGACACAAAACCAATTACTTAAAGAAAACGCGCAAATTTCGTTTTTTGATATGGCTGCTGCAATGGGGTAACTTAAAGGAACGTTCATTATCGTTTTGTGGATTTAAGCGACAAATAAGCTACAAATCAACAGTAAAACCGCCCGAAACTCCTTGATTTATGGGGATTTTGGGCGGTTCGCATCGTTTCTTTTTCAGAAGAAAACACGACCGGCCGGCCTTCGGACGAACGGATGCAGACGCAGCCCGTCTTGTAAAGCAACCGTCCTTGCCGAGCTTTCTCCCGCATTCGCGGCATACGCGGCGGGCGTCTGCGCCAAACTAAACCGTGCGTTTCGGACAGACTTGACAAATACCCCTGGGGGGTATATTATTTAGACGACGAAAGGGGAGCGCAGAATCGATATGAAAGAACGGGTCTGTTGTACGGAACGAAAAAAGGAACGCTCGGAGCAGGAGTATACAAGCCTGATCCACAGGCTGAACCGCATCGAGGGTCAGATCCGCGGCATCCGCGGCATGGTAGAGAGCGGCGCCTATTGCGTTGACATCCTCACGCAGTCCGCCGCAGTCAACGCCGCGGTCAATGCGTTCAATCGCGAGCTGCTGCAAAACCATATCCGCACCTGCGTTGCGGACGATCTGCGCGCGGGCAGGGACGAAACCGTTGAGGAGCTTGTCGCGACGCTGCAAAAGCTTATGAAATAGGGCGGTATGTTGACCGCAGGGAGTGCGAGTGATATGAAGAAACAATACAATGTGATCGGCATGAGCTGCGCCGCTTGCTCTGCACGGGTCGAAAAGGCGGTTTCGGCTGTGCCG
>HF985426.1 GCA_000432015.1 Clostridium sp. CAG:1024
AGGAGCTGCACGAGCGCACGGGGCGATGTTTCGTCGCCCGTTTTGAGCCGCACGCACTGTGACACATACACGTCGCGCGGTGCGAGCCGCTGCAAGAGCGCGCCCATGGAACAAATGACGAGCCTGTTCTCCCGGAACAGCAGCGAGGAAAGCGCGGAAGCGCGGCTTCCCGCGCGCTCCGACGAGGCGTTCATCACATGCACGAGCGGCGTTTCCCGCGGCAGAAACAGCGACGCGTCCGGCAGATACCCGCGGACGGAATCCCATAGGCGCGCGGCGCCCGTATCCGTTGCGGACACGAGCAGGACGGTGTGCGAGAGCGACAGCACCGCCGCGATATGGGCTTTGTGCGATTCCTGCAAGCCGAAGGCTGCGACCAGGCCGCAGCTCCGGGACAGCGCGTCCTCCATGCGGCGAAACTCCGGCGCGTCGCGCAAAACGGTCAGGATGGGATGTTGCATCGGGAGCCTCTTTCCTCTTCTTTCTTCCTTTTTCTTTCTCGGATAACGGAAACGAAACAGCGCTTCATCCTACCGTTGC
>HF985427.1:0-3802 GCA_000432015.1 Clostridium sp. CAG:1024
CGCCCGATCCGGGGATTACCGACATGCGCTTCCCGCTGTGCGCGGGCGGGCCATATCGTCCCGCCGGTTTTCTTTTTTTGCATGAAAGCGCCATCCTGAAGGATGGCGCTTTCGCCGTGCTTGCGCGATGGTCGGGCCATTCAAAACCGTGGCGCTACGGATTGACCACGTTGACCGGGCTGCCTGCCAGAAACGCGCGCAGGTTTTCCACCGCAATATCCATGAGGCGTTGGCGGCTTTCCTTTGGCGCCCAAGAAATGTGCGGCGTGAGGGAGCAGTTCTTCGCGGTGAGCAGAGGATTGTCGGGCTGTATCGGCTCGGTGGAAACCACATCGAGCCCGGCGGCATAGACCTTGCCGCTGTTGAGCGCGTTCGCCAGATCGCGCTCAACAACCAGTTGCCCGCGGCTGTTGTTGAGGAGAATGACGCCGTCCTTCATTTTTTCGATATTCCCGGCATGGATGATGCCCTGTGTTTCCGGGAAGAGCGGGCAGTGCAGCGAAATGACGTCGGAGGCGCGCAGCAAATCGTCAAGCGGGACGTATTCGCCGATGGCGCGCCCGGCATCGTTTGGGTGGCTGTCGTAGGCGAGGACCCGCATGCCGAGCGCACGTGCGATTTTGCCCGTCGCCTGGCCGATGCGGCCAAAGCCGATAATGCCCATGGTCTTGCCGTCCAGCTCGATGAGCGGGTAATCCCAGAAGCACCAGTCCGGATTTGCCGTCCATCTTCCCGCATGTACGGCGTCGCTGTGATGGGCCACATGGTGGCAGATCTCGAGCAGCATGGCGATGGCGAATTGAGCGACTGCCGCAGTGCCGTAGGAGGGAATGTTCGTGACCGTTATGCCGTGCGCCTTTGCCGCCGTCACGTCTACAACGTTATATCCGGTTGCGAGCAGCCCGATGTATCGCAGGTTGGGGCAGGCAGCAAGCGTCTTTGCCGTGATGGGCGTTTTGTTCGTGTAGACGATCTCCGCATCGCCGATGCGAGAAACGACGGCGCTTTCCGCCGTGCGATCGTACTGGGGCAGCGTTCCAAGCCTGGCAAAACCGTCCCAGGAGAGGTCGCCCGGGTTTTCCGTGTAACCGTCAAGAATTACAATCTTCATGCTTGTAGCCCCTTTCCGTCAGTTCAGCGCAGCGACGGCGTCGTCGATCTGCGCGGCCGTTTTAACGCCGATGATGGCGGAGACGACCGCCGGTTGCTCCAGCGTCCAGCGGACGGCATATTGCGACATGCTCTTGCCGTGCGACTGCGCAGCGGCGGCAAACGCCTCAATCCGGTCGAACAATGCATCGTCAAGCCGCATCATCCATTCCGGCTTTTCCGCTGCGCGCGAACCGGCGGGCGCCGCTTCCCCGCGGCGATATTTTCCCGTGAGCAGCCCGCCCTGATAGATCTGATAGGGAATAACGGCGATGTCCTCGGCGGCACAGAGCGGTAACAGATGCGCAAGCGCTTCCTGCTTGAGATAGCTCAGGGGCGGCTGGCAGGCGACCGGCCGCGGCAGATGCGCCTCGTCCGCCGCCCGCAGCAGCGCGGCAAGCTGCTCCGCCGAATAGTTGCTCACGCCGTAATACCGGATTTTGCCGGCGCGCTGCGCGTCGCTGAGCGCGCCGATGATATCCGCCGGCGGGATGCTTTCGTCCGGGCGGTGCAAATAGTAGAGGTCGACGCAGTCCATGCCGAGCCGGCGCAGGCTGTTGTCGAGCTGCTTGCGGATGGCGGGGGGAGAGGAGCCCCCATCCTCCCGGGCGGGCCCCACCTCACTTGCGGCGCCGACCTTCATGCCTACCTTCGTGGCCACGGCAACGCCGCTGTGCGGCAGTCCGCGCAGGGCCCGCCCCACGATTTCTTCTGCCACGCCGCCGGCGCTGCCCGCATAGCGGTTGTAACCCTCGTACATGTTGGCCGTATCGATCAGGTTGATGCCGCAGGATACGGCGTATTGCGTCAGCTTCACCGCCTCGTCAAACGCAACGGGCGAGCCGTATGTCATGGTGCCTAGGGTGATGGGGAATACGTTGATCTCGGTTCCGGGGATTCTGTTCATGCAAGGCCTCCTTTCGGCTGCGGCGGACGGGGGCAGGCGCGAAGCTGGTCGATCAGCGGCGCCGCCCGTTCGATGAATTCATCATAGGTGCGGGGATTGAACTGCGGTTGCGGCGCGCGGAAGACACGCGCATGCAGGCCGAGATAGTGGAGAATGGCTGCATAGCTTTCCAGCAGACCGTGGCGCATGACCATGCAGCAGAGGGCGTTGAGCTGCTTTTGCAAGCGGAACGCCGCTGCCAGTTCGCCGTTGCGCGCATGGTGATAAATGGAAGCATAGGCGCGCGGGAATACCGTTGCCCACATGCCGATGCCGCCTTCCGCCCCATGGATGACGGCGGGCGCGAGGTATTCATCCTTGCCGTTAAACAGCACCTTGCCGGCGGGCTTTTCCGCGATGAGACGCTCCGTAAAAAACAGATCGCTTGAGGAACATTTGATCCCCGAAACACCCTCGATGGAGAGCGTTTCCAGGATCTGGTCCAACGTGAAGGAAACGCCGGGTTGCGGCATGTAGTACAGAATGGCGGGCAAACCGTCGGTGGCGCTGAGGAGCGAGCGGTAGTAACGCATCTGCGCGCTGTGATCAAAGCCGCCCAGCGGCACGCTGGAGATGCCGTCCGCTCCGCATTCGGCGGCGTAGGCCGCCAGCTCCAGCGCATCGCGCATTGTCGGCGCGCCCACCTGTACAAGCGAACACTTGCCGGCTTTCTTACAGAGCGATACGCCGATGCGGATGGCCGCCTTGCGCTCCTCAAGGCGCATGTGCATTCCGTCGCCTGTCCCGCCGCACAGATAGGCGCCGTCGAGCGGCTCCCGCAGGCTCTCGGCAAGCGATGCAGCGAATACGTCTTCGAGAAATACGTCCCGCTCATCGCAGGGGGAACAGGCGGGGACGAGCACCCCGCCTGTGATCGGCCCTGCCGCTGCCCCGCTCATTTGCCAGCCTTCAGGTCGGCGATAGCGCCCTTGACCGAGTCGGCGATGGTCACGAGGGACTCCTCGTCCATTGGCTACGGCAAAGGCGTGATTTGCGCCGGTGAAAGCCGCAAAGTCCTGTTGAAACTGTTCCTGTTTGGCGCCCTGCGTCTGCCCCTGCACGTTGCGCATCGCGTCGACGACAACGGCAATTTCGGCTTCGGTGTATGGGCGCTGGCGAGCCGGAATGGAGACCCGATAACCCTCTACTGCACCGCGGCCGGAAGCATCGCCCTTCATCACATTGCCTGCCATGAATGTAATCCTCCTGTTCATCATTGTGTATCCGGGCCACTCGGCCCACCTTCATCGTAGCCGCTTTTGCGCGATCAAACAATGCAAAAAATCGCCGTTTTTGCATTCTCCCGGCGCAGATTCCATACCTTTGGCCGGGCGCAGGGGGGCAGGCGTGCGTTGACAGCGCAGGCAACGGCGGATACAATGGGAAATGATGGTAGACGAAAGGGGGGCATTTGCGCAAACACTGGTTCCTGTATCTTTTGATGCTGCCAGGCTTCTGCTTTATGGCGGTGTTCAACTACGGCCCCATGTACGGCATCCTGCTTGCGTTTAAGGACTATTCCCCCCGGCTTGGCGTGCTGGGGTCGCCCTGGGCCGGGCTCGAGCATTTCCAGCGGATGTTCGCGGACCCAAACTTTATCCGGGCGTTCAAGAACACGATCATCATCAACATCTACAACTTGATTTTCGGCTTCACCTTTGCGATCTTTCTTGCGCTGATGATTAACGAGATCAAGCTGCGCAAGGT
>HF985427.1:3943-9827 GCA_000432015.1 Clostridium sp. CAG:1024
AATCAGATCACCCAGCGGCTGGGCGGCGAGCCGATTGACTTTCTCAAACGGCCGGAGATGTTCCGGGGGATTCTGGTCATCTCCAACATCATCAAAACATCCGGTTATTCCACCATCGTCTATCTGGCGGCACTGGCGGGCGTGAGCCCAACGCTGTATGAAAGCGCGGCCATCGACGGCGCCAATCGCTGGCAGATGCTCACGCACATCACGTTGCCCCGCATCATGCCCTGCATCATGATCATGCTGATCCTGCAGCTGGCGTCGCTGTTAGTCTCCAACTTTGATCAGGTTTACAACCTGTACAACAACTATGTGTTGTCCACCGGCGACGTGCTTTCCACATATATCTATCGCATCAGTCTCGGCGGCAGCGGCACGGACTTTGAGCTGTCCACCGCGATGAACTTCCTGCTCAACACGATGGGCCTGATCGTGGTGCTCATCGCCAACAAGTTCGTCAACAAGCTCGACGTGCAGGGCATCTTCTGAGAAAGGGGGAAGGCAAATGAAGCGGCAATCTCTTAACCGTGCGGGGCTGACGCGGCGTTCCATGCTGCAGACCGTCGGGTTCAATTTTTACGATGTGTTCGTATACGCGTTTTGCATCCTCTTTGCGCTCATCTGCGTGTACCCCATGTGGTATGTGCTCATCTGCTCCATTACCCCGTATGAGGAGTATATCAAGGGCGGGCTGATGCTCTGGCCCACGGGCGGCGTGGACCTGCAGTATTATCAGGCCATCTTCAACACCAAGGCGTTCACTACCAGCATGTGGATTTCCGTCAGCAAGACGGTGCTGGCCACGGTGCTCTCGCTGCTGGTCACCTCCACGATGGCGTACGCATGCAGCAAGGTGCATATCCGCGGCATGAAGCTGGTCAACGCGCTGGTCGTGTTCAACCTGTTTTTTACCGGCGGCCTCATTCCGCAGTACATACGTTTCCATGACTTGAGACATTCTGCGGGAACAAATATGCACGAACTGACGGGCGATTTTTTGACTGTTGCTACGATACTTGGACACTCGCTCAAAAATATGGGTATCTCTCTCGGCGTGACAGGTAATCTCGATATTACTACCCGCCATTACGTTGAAGTGCGAAACACGCGCAAAGCAGAAGTCTTGAGAACCTACCACAAAGCAGTTATGAATTCATTTGTATTATAATCTTGACAGATTGATATTTTCTATGAGGATATTAGTACTGATTAAGAGAAGCAATAAGTCCAATTATTTGAAATCAGCCGAATAGCCCATCTCCAACTACTTTGTTGGTGCTTTTGTTGTATTAAAAATTCTGTCCCATGGCGCAGGTTCTAATTTGATAAAATCTAGATTTTTTTATAAATGAAGCATCGGGACAAGCTGGAGCCCCTCTCTTACTTCGATAAGCTCTACATATTGCGCGGAAAGAATCGCGCGCTGGCCATCGCTCAGGGGAAACCCGTCGTGCTGGACCGGCTGGCGCTGCGCCGGCACGTGAACGAATATTACGCGGCGCGCCCCGGCCTCGCCGCAGCGCCGGACCCGGTGTGGGAAGCCATCCTGACGAACGGGGAAGCGCCCATCGACGTCATTTGCCGCGCCGCGGGGGACTTTTCCCGACCGGCGGCGCCCGCCCCCTTCCGGGGCGGCGCGCGGCCATCCCTTGCGCCGGCGGACGGTTTTCCGAATTGCATGCGGGGACAATGCGGACATCCCGCTGTACGGCCGGTCGTGACGACAGATGTCAAGGCCGTGTTTGGCATACTGCGAACAAAAATGTACGAAAAAGTTTATTTGTGCTTCATTATATATAAAATAGTGTTGCGCGTATGGTATAAATACGATAGAATAAGGTCAAAGATAATGTCGAGCCATATATGTTATCTCAAAAATCTGTTTCTTCCATGAAACGCGAAACTAGGAGAAGAGAATGCTGATCAAAAGAATGCAATTGATTTGCGACAAGCTGGAGGAAGACGGCAGTGTGGGCATACGTCCACTGAGCGAGGAACTGGGCGTAACGGAAAAAACAATTCGGCAGGACCTGATCAAAATGGAGAACATGGGGCTCTTGGATCGCGTGCGTGGAGGAGCGGTCGCAAAGCGAACCACAAACGGCATCTTTCCCATTAACGATAGAAGAAAGCACCATACGGACGAAAAGAGACGAATCGGACGTGCCGCCGCGCAGCTCATCAAGGATGGCGACATCGTCATCATCGACAACGGCACGACCACACAGGCACTCGTCGAATTCATCAAAAACAAGCGGATTATCGTAATTACCAACGACCTGATCATTACCAACGCCCTCAAGGATTGCCCGTCGATCACGCTTTATTCGACCGGCGGGAAGCTCCGGAGGGATGCCGACAACTACTCCTTCGTCGGCCAGGATACGATCCATACGATCCAGCAGAAGAACGCCTGCATAGCGTTTATCGGGACCAGCGCCTTTTCTTTTGAACAGGGCCTCATGACGTTTTCCGAGGAGGAGGCGGAGGTGAAGCGCGCGATCATCCACGCCGCCGTCCAGAAGGTCTGCCTTGCGGATTCGACAAAACTCGGCGAAATCGCGCTTGCCTGCTTTGCCGCCATATCGGATATCGACGTATTGATTACGGATACGGGGGCAAATTCAAAAGAACTGGAGAAGCTGGAAAAAGAAGGAGGCGTACAGGTGCTCGCCGTTTGACGGCGGAGAAGTCGATATGCTGGGTTGGATATTAAAAGTGGCCGCCCTGGCGGTGCTGATCGCGGTTTTGCTCTATTTAAGATCATATTATGTGTTTTTGCGGCGCCCGCAAAAGGCGGACGAGAAAGTGCTGCCCGCACGCAGGCGGGAGGCGCAGGCCGATCAGGCGCTTGAAGCCGCGCCGAAGAAAGCGCTGCTGCTGTATCAGGACTCCCGCCACGGCACGCTTGGCAGGATGGCGCAGATCGTAGCGGAGGATATGTGCAAAAACGGGTATGAGGTGACGATGAATCACCCCTCCTCGAAGCTGCAGTATGATCCCATGGACTACGATCTTCTTGCGTTTGGCTCGCCCGCTTATCTTGGAGCGGCGTCAAAGCTGCTGGCCGATTTTGTCAAGGCCAATCCCTTTACACATAAGATGGTGTTTGTATTTGTCACAGGGCTTACGCCGGAGGACAAACGGGAGATTCTCCAGCTGAGAGAAACCATACCCAAGCACAACCGGTTCGTGGGCATCAAGCTCCACAAGCGGGACGAAAGCAGACTCAAGGAGTTTTTGGCGGAAGGGAAGATTTACCAGTAGAGCGTGGCGGCGGTCTGGCCTTTCGGACGCACACAGGTCATGGCGGCGGTGTTCCGCCCTTTCGCAGGCATGATAAGAGAGCGGGCCAAGCAGGAGGCCGGCAAGCGTAGCGCGTTTGCCGGCCCTCTTTTTCTGTTTGCAGGCGGCATTCATAATTAAAACGAATCTAAAATTCGCCCAATTTTGAAAGAAAGCATCCCTAAAAATGCGGGAATATGGGCATTTTTGTGAAGAAACAAGAAGATATATACCGATTTATACTCAAAAAAGACACAATTTAGATTTATTCTCTTGACAACCCCCCGTTAATGTGAGAAAATACGAACGTAAACGAACGAAAACGAACGAATCGGAAGTAGGATACCGTTCATACTCTGCAAATATATAACAAATATATAAAATGAAGAGCGATCGCAGTATTTTTGCAGATAATACCCGATGTTCGGGATATCAAATAACAAAGGAGTGTCACGTATGGAAAAGAAAAAAGGGTCCTGGAAGTGGCTGGAGAAATTCGGCGCCTGGATCGAAAAGCGCATCGCGCCACCACTGGTAAAGTTTGGTAACCAGCGCCATATGGCGGCCATTCGCTCCGCCTTGATCAGGATTATCCCCCTGATCATCGTTGGCTCGATTCCGTTGATCTTTACCAGCCTTCCGTTTGAAAGCCTTGCGAACTTCTTTGCGCCGGTTGTGCCCGCTCTCAACACGCTCAACGGCATGACGATGGGCTTTATGAGCCTGTACCTCTCGGTCAGCCTTGGTGCCGAGCTGGCGAAGGCTTACAAGATGGAGCCCATCACGGCGGCGATGGTTTCCCTCGCATGCTTCTTGATTACGGCGGCGCCGATCGGCGATGGCGTGATGGCAGTTGCCAACTTCGGCGGCAGCGGCATGTTTACCGTGTTCATCACGACGATTATTGTCGTGGAGTTCATGCGCCTGTGCCGCGACAAGCACATCGGCATCAAGATGCCGGAGCAGGTCCCGGAAACCATTTCCGCTTCCTTCTCCGCGCTGGTCCCGATGGCGATTTTGCTCGTTTTCTTCTGGGTGATCAGCGTTGTCCTCAAGTTCGACCTCACGGCGCTGCTGTCCAAGGTCATTTCCCCGCTGATGTCCCTGACGGATACCTGGTATGCGGTTGTGCTTTGTACACTGTTCCTCACGGCGCTCTGGTTTGTGGGCATCCACGGCGGTTCCTTTACCGTCTGGGGCGTGCTGTATCCGTTCCTTGTGGCCGGTATTGCGGAAAACGCGGCGGCGCGTGCGGCCGGTGAGGAAATGGTCCGCGTGTTCACCGAGCCCTTTGTGTTCAACTGGATCATGGTCGGCGGCGTCGGCTTTACGTTACCGCTCATCGCCATTTTCTGGAAATCCAAGTCGATACGCCTGCGCGAGGTGACCCGCGTTGAGCTGGCCCCGGGCCTCTTCAACATCAACGAGCCGTTTATGTTCGGCATTCCGATCGTGCTCAACCCGATCCTGTTGATCCCGTTTGTCGGCATCAGCGTGTTTGCCGGTCTGTATGGCTATATCCTGACCAGGGTTGGCCTCATCAGCACGACGTTCGTACAGACGCCGTGGTCCATTCCGCCGCTGATCGGGCCGTACCTCTCCACCGGCGGCGACTGGAGAGCCGTTGTGGCGCAGGTTATCCTGATCGTAATCGTCGGCATCATGTGGTACCCGTTTGCCAAGATTTGGGAGAAGAGGTGCATTGCGGAGGAAACCGGCGTAGCAGAGGTAGCCGAGTAACGAACAAGTCCTGAAAGCAGGCATAAATGTACGTATGGGGGAAAGCATAACCCCATACGTACATTTGAATCTAAGAAAGAGGAGAAGGTCAATGCTGCGAGTTGTTATTTTATGCGCGATGGGAATGTCTTCCAGCGTTATTGTCAATGCAGTCCGAAAGTCTGCCGCTGCGCGGGATATGGAAATTGATATCCACTGCCAGCCGTCTCTGAACTTTAAGGATCAGGACTTCAATGCGGTGGACGTTGTGCTGCTTGCACCGCAGATTCGCGGGCAGGCTGCGGATATCAGGGAGTACCTCAAGGGCTACTCCGTGGCGATCGGTGAGATTGGCATGTACGAATACGCGCTGGCGAAGGGGGACGTTGTGCTGGACAACATCCTGAAGCTGGCAGAACAAAAGCAGGGCTGAAGTATCCCTGGAAGTGTTAAGGCCATCCGATCAGATCGGATGCAGAACGGAGGTTAGACGAATGAAAAATGCTTTTACGGAGGAGGCCCTGCTGCAGGGGACAAAGCTGCGCGGCTGCCTGGATCGCTACTTTGGCGGCGAGGTGGACGGACTGGCAACGATCCGCGAGATGGCGCAGAACGGCCGCATCAGCCGGGTCGTCCTGGCGGGAATGGGCAGTTCCTATTATTCTGCCTTTTGCGTCACTGCCTATTTAACCGGCAAGGGCATCCCCGCAGTGGTGCTGAATGCGTTCGATGCGGCGCGCTACCAGTGGGAACTGGTTGATGACAAAACCCTCGTCATCGGGATTTCCCAGTCCGGGAAGTCCTGGGAGCTTGCGGATTTCTTCAAAAACCTGGCTGGGCGGGCGACGATTGTCGGCATTTGCAACAAGGAGGAAAG
>HF985428.1 GCA_000432015.1 Clostridium sp. CAG:1024
CACCCAGCGTTTTACCCGGTGGCACATTGGACAGGTTCATTGTATTCGAGTATGCTCATACTATCGACAATAGACCTGTCCTCGCTACAAGATGAAGGAGGTATTATAAAATGGTAGCAGGACACTTAGAAGTGAAACGAGGCATTTATCAGTGTGTAATCAACTACACTGATGAAAACGGCAAAAGGAAACGCCAGTCGATTTCTACAGGATTGCAGGAGAAGGGAAACAAAAAGAGAGCCGAAAAGATCCTGATGGACATCCGAAGAACATATCAACCGCCAGTCGATCAGACCGCAAAGATTATCTCCGGACTAAGTTCTGAAATGTTGTTTTCCGACTTTATGCTCCAATGGCTTGAAATTGTAAAAATGAGGATTAAGCCAGCCACTTATTCTTCATATTGCTTAATGGTCAAGAAAACAATCGCTCCCTACTTCGCAGAAAAGGGGATACACCTTGGCGAACTTGGACCTCGCCATATTCAGCAGTTCTATTCTGAGCAGCTGAAACGAGTGAAGGCAAATACGGTGATTCATTACCACGCCAACATTCACAGCGCTCTCAAATACGCCATGAAGATTGATCTGATTGACGTAAACGTTGCTGATAAGGTGGATCGACCAAAGAAGAACGATTTCATGCCGGGTTTCTATGATGCCGAAGAAATGCAAAAGCTCTTTGCGGTACTGAACGGTCATAAGTTGGAACTTGTTGTTTTGGTAGCAGCCTTCTATGGTCTGCGACGCGGTGAGGTCTTGGGATTGAAGTGGGACGCCATTGATTTTGAGCGTAACACGATAACAATCAAAAGAACTGTTACAAGCGTCAATATTGATGGGAAGATCACCATCATAGAACAAGATTCAGCAAAGACCAAATCCAGTCTGCGAACCCTTCCGCTTGTCAGCCAGTTCAGAGAGTATTTTCTTTCTGTTCGTGATGCACAGAAGGAAAATAAGAGGGTTTGCGGAAACAGCTATGACTATGGATGTGATGGTTACATATTCGTCGATGCTTTGGGCAGACGAATGAAGCCTGACTACATCAGCTGCACCTTTACATCGTTATTAGAGAAGAATGGGTTGAAGCGGATACGCTTCCATGACCTTCGTCATAGCTGTGCATCGTTGCTTCTTGCAAACGGTGTACCGATGAAGCAAATTCAGGAGTGGCTTGGGCATAGTGATTTCAACACGACTGCAAACATCTATGCGCATCTGGATTATTCTTCAAAGGTGACATCGGCGCAAGCTATGGAAAAAGGATTGCCTTTGCCGGAAGCGTTTAACACCAACAGTTGGACTGGTATTGTGTCAACGTGATGTCTGCCCTAAATCACACGGGCGATGTTACTCCGCCTGTTTTTTTGAAAAGTAAAAAGCCAGCAAACCCGCATGTTTACTGGCTTTTTTGGCGGAGCGGGTGGGATTCGAACCCACGTGCGCTTTCACGCAAACTGATTTCGAGTCAGCCCCGTTATG
>HF985429.1 GCA_000432015.1 Clostridium sp. CAG:1024
ACAGGATTCCCGACGAGATAGCGGCGCTCGAAAGCCGCGAGAAGCGCAGCGCGCTCAATATCGTGCGAGACGCCGCTTGCGAGATCGCCGAGCGCGTTGACCGTAACCTCTTTGCGGAGCGTCAGCAGAGCCGCAACGATCCTGTGAGGTGACGGGCATGGATGAGAAACGTGTGATAGAGGTTGACGAGTATCAACACGGGCTTATCATCAATTCCTTGAATGATAAACGCAACGAACTTGTCGAGCAGGGCAAGGACACAGAGTTTGTGGACGATACCTTGATCGAGGTCATGGACGCGCCGATGAAACGCGAGAAGAAACGACACAGAGATGAAAGGGAGCGATGAGTATGTGGCAATGCATTGAGAGCATGGGTAAACCCGTGACACAAACGGAGAACTCCGACGATGAGCAATCCGAGTGAGGACAAAAAGACAAATATCATACTGGCGGCGCTTGGCGTTATCCCCGTGGTGTGGGCGGCCTTAATGGTCGCCCCTTTTCTATCTGACGGGCTTGCGGGCATCATCGAGGGCTTCACCTCCGGCATGGCAGACCCCATGGAGGTAAAGTGGTGCGTCGATTCGCTCAAAGCCATTCTCATATTCCTCTTAATTTATGGCTTGGGTATCGGGGTGTATCTGTCAACAAAGCGCAACTACCGTAAAGGCGAAGAACACGGCAGCGCCAAATGGGGCAACGCATCGCAGCTATCCAAGAAGTACGCCGATAAGAACAGGTACGAGAACATCATCCTCACGCAGAATACCCGCATAGGGCTTGACGGGCGCAAGCATCGCAGGAATCTCAACGTCCTCGTATGCGGCGGCAGTGGCGCGGGCAAGACTCGTTTCTATGCCAAACCGAACATCATGCAAGCCAATACTTCATTCGTTGTCCTCGACCCGAAAGGCGAGATACTCCGTGATACGGGCTTTATGCTCGAAAAGGAAGGCTATGAGATACGGGTGCTTGACCTTATCAACACCGAGCGCAGCCACGGGTATAACCCGTTTGTGTATCTGCGTGACGATAAGGACGTTTTGAAGCTCGTTGCCAACCTTGTACGGAACACCACACCCAAGGGCGCACAATCCAATGACCCTTTCTGGGAGAGAGCAGAAACGGCATTGCTGGAGGCTCTTATCCTCTATCTTGTCAACGAAGCCCCGCCCGAAGAACAGAACTTCCCGATGGTCATGGAGATGATAAGCGCAGCGGAGGTCAAGGAGGAAGATGAGGGCTATACCTCCATCCTTGACGAACTGTTCAATGCGCTCGAACAGCGAAACCCCGAACACCTTGCTTTGAAACAATACCGTATTTTCAAAATGGCGGCGGGCAAAACCGCCAAAAGCATATTGATTTCCCTCGGCGTTCGCTTGGAGAAATTCAATCTTCCGCAAATTGCAAGCGTGGTGAGCCATGACGAATTGAACCTGCCCTCGCTGGGCGATAAGAAAACGGCGCTGTTCGCCGTCATACCCGACAATGACAGCAGCCTCAACTATATCATTGGCATGATGTATACGCAGCTATTTCAAGAGCTATTCTTCAAAGCCGACCAACTGCACGGCGGCAGACTGCCCGTTCATGTCCACTGTGTCATGGATGAGTTTGCCAACGTCGCCCTGCCGGACGAGTTTGACAAACTGCTTTCAACCATGCGCAGCCGCGAGGTTTCCGTATCCATTATCATTCAAAACTTGGCGCAGCTTAAAGCCCTTTTTGAAAAGCAGTGGGAAAGCATCGTTGGTAACTGCGACGAGTTTCTTTATCTCGGCGGTAACGAGCAATCAACGCACAAATATGTGTCCGAATTGCTCGGTAAATCGACCATTGATGTGAACACTTACGGACAAAGCAAAGGACGCAACGGGAGCTATTCCACCAACTGGCAGATCTCCGGCAGAGAGCTATATACGCCCGATGAAGTCCGTATGCTCGATAATCGCTACGCGCTGTTGTTCATTCGCGGCGAGAGAGCCGTGCAGGACGATAAGTACAACATTCTACGTCATCCGAACATCAAATTGACGGCAGACGGCGGCGTAGAACCGTATATCCACGGGCAAGCGCCCAATGCGCTTGATCCCGATTTCATCCTGTTGGACGGCGACATGGGCGATTATGAACTGCTGTCCGAAACCGATGTAGAAGAACTACTCAAAAAAAGCGAAACGGAGGAACAGAAGAAATGAGAATGTCCAAGAAAACAAGGCAGCTTTTTTCGGTATTCTGCGCCATTGTATTGGTGTTTTCCTTTACTGCGACTGCCTTTGCAACCGATGACCCGCTGCAAGTGATAAACAACCTGTCCGAGTTTGTGTTCGGACTTATCCGCGCCATCGGCATCATATTGCTGGCGTTCGGTATCGTGCAGGTAGGCTTGAGTTTGAAGTCACATGATCCGTCGCAGAGAGCCAACGGCTTTTTGACCCTCGCAGGCGGCGTTATCATCACCTTTGCCCGCGAGATTTTGAATCTCATCACGGGCTGACGGGAGGTAGCGTAATGTTTACACCTTTCACAGAACCCATGCACATTCATTCCTTGAACGGGCAGCTACGGGATGCGACTATAATCGACAAGGTAGGCGATAACAAGTATATCGCCGAGTATGAAGGCGTGAAATGCACAGCCATTTTCAATCCCTTTGTGGGACGCTACTATGTTGATGACAAATACGGCGTTATAAAGGATAGAACGCCCGGCAGATATGAACCGACCCGATGACCGCTTTCAAAGGCAAGCCTGCTTTCACGGCGGGTTTGCCTCCCGAAAAAGGAGGTGAAAGGCTTGGATACGGGAAATTGGATACTGGACAATTTATATAGCGCACTTCAATTCTGGAACACAAAGCTCGCTGAAATATGGATGCTGATTACGCAATCACCCCAATCCTTTAAGGACGGCGGGATATGGAAAGTGGTCACGGGCATAAACGGCTCCTTAAAGGCTATCGGCTATGCTCTCTTGGTGCTGTTTTTCCTTGTGGGCATTGTGAAAACCTGCGGCTCGTTTGCGGAGATTAAAAGGCCCGAACACGCGCTGAAACTGTTCGTTCGGTTTGCGATAGCAAAGGGCGTTATAACGTATGGGCTTGACCTTATGACGGCGCTATTCAAAATCGTGCAGGGAATCGTAACAACCATCATTGGCTCGGGCGGGCTGAATGCGGCGCAGGCCGTCACGCTGCCGGATGGCATGATAACGGCGGTCGAGGGCTTAACATTTCTTGAAAGCATACCCGCATGGGCGGTCAGCTTGATTATGTGCCTTATCGTATTCGTGCTGACGCTCGTCATGGTTATGAGCGTGTACGGACGCTTTTTCCGGCTCTATCTCTATACTGCAATCGCGCCTGTCCCGCTATCGACCTTTGCGGGCGAGCCGTCCTCGCATATTGGCAAATCATTCCTGAAATCGTATGCCGCCGTCTGTCTGGAGGGCGCGATCATCGTGCTTGCGTGTATCATATTCTCGGTGTTTTCCGCAGCCGATCCGGTTGTGACGGAAGGTGCAAGCGCCGTATCGGTTGTTTGGACGTACATGGGCGAGCTAATATTCAATCTGCTCGTATTGACGGGCGCTGTCAAAATGTCGGAGCGCGTTGTGCGCGAGATGTTCGGGCTGTAATAACCATTCCTTAAAGCAAGGAAAAATATAATATTTCGGGAATGTAATCCTCGAATCCGTTGACTTGGTGAATAAATCGGGAGTATAATGCAGATAATAATGCTATAGGAGGTGGAACATGATACATCGAATAGCGCGTCCCGAGTATCTTGACTGGTTGGTAAGATGGAAGGAAAAGCAAATCATTAAGGTTGTTTCGGGCGTAAGAAGATGCGGGAAGTCCACCCTGTTTGAAATGTACCGCGACTATCTGTCAGCAAACGGTGTTGAAGATAGTCAGTTCATTGTGTTGAATTTTGAGGATATAGAGTTTGAGTTTATCGATAATTATAAAATACTCTACCGATACATCGCCGAGCGTTTGCGGCCCGATAAAATGAACTACATCTTCCTCGATGAGATACAACACGTTGACGAATATGAAAAAGCGGTTGACAGCCTGTTCCTTAAAGAAAACTGCGACGTTTATATAACGGGCTCCAACGCCTACTTTCTTTCGGGAGAATTGGCAACGATGCTTTCCGGCAGATATGTGGAGCTTCAAATGCTTCCGTTATCGTTCCGCGAGTTTAGCACGGGATTAAAGGGTACGCAAAGAGAAGGGCTGTCAAACGCCGAAAAATTCAACCAATATATCGAGCTGAGTTCCTTTCCCTATGTGCTTCGCTTTGAACTGAATAAGCGTGAAGCACGGGAATATATGCAAGGACTGTATGATACCGTATTGCTCAACGACGTTGTGAGGCGCAAAAGGGTTGCAGATGTCGGCATGCTAAAAAACGTGGCAAAGTTTATGCTCCACAACATCGGCAACAGGGCTTCTTCCACCAATATAGCCAACACCATGAAATCGGCCGGAAAGGGAGTGGATCAAAAAACCGTAGACAGGTATTTGGACGGCTTGAAGGAGGCGCTTCTGCTATATGAAGCAACGCGCTTCAACATTAAAGGGAAACAGTTTTTAACAACGCAAAGCAAGTATTATTGCGTTGACATGGGGCTGCGGAATATGCTTGTGCGGGGCAAGGACAGCGATATAGGACATATTCTTGAAAACGTCGTGTACCTCGAGCTGATACGGCGCGGATACGGAGTATTTGTAGGAGAGATAGACGACGGCGAAGTGGATTTTGTAGCAAAAACAGATGACGGGCAGTATCTTTACTACCAAGTTGCAGCGTCTACGCTCGACCCAACCACTCTAAAGCGAGAGCTTGCCCCATTCAAGCGTATAGCGGATAATTACCCTAAAACGCTGCTTACACTTGATGAAGTGTTTTCCACAGCAGACTATGAGGGAATACAAAAGCGCAACGTATTGGACTGGCTGTTAGATGAATAATTAAAAAGAAAACCACAAAGCTTCCGAGCAATCGGGAGCTTTATTTGATTGGAGGGAAAACGAATTGGAAGTGAAAATCAACCGTGAAATACGGGACTATCAGGAAAGCATATTCTTCGGGCTGAACCTGCGTCAGCTCGTTTTTTCTATCCTCGCCATTGGCGTAGCCATCGGTATCTACTTTGGGCTGAACAATATCCTCGGAACGGAAACTGTATCGTGGATGTGCGTTCTCGGCGCTGCTCCCTTTGCCGCAATGGGCTTCATCCGCTACAACGGCATGAACGCGGAGGAGTTTATCGGCGCATATATCAAGTCTGAATGGCTCATGCCGAAGCACCTGTGCTTTGAGGGCGAGAACGTGTATTGCCTCGCGCTTGCCGAAGCGATTGAGAATAGGCGACCCGATATGCAAGACAAACGGTATCAGAACAAACCGAAAAAGAAGAAAAAAAGAAACGGAGGCGGACGCGATGATTAAGGCACTCTCCCGCATATTGAAGCAGGACAGGGAGCGCATGAATATCCCCAGGTCCGTGCAGCAGGTCATTCCCGTAAAACGGATATGGCTTGACGGCATTTGGCTTGTCGGAAACAAGTACAGCAAGTGCTGGCGCTTCACCGACATCAACTATGCAATAGCATCAAAAGACGATAAAACCTCGATGTTCCTTGATTATTCGGAATTGCTCAATGCGCTCGACAGCAATGCGACAACAAAGATAACAGTCTGCAACAAGCGAATGAATAAGCAGGCGTTTGAGGAATCCATACTGCTGCCGTTGCAGGGCGACCAATATGACGGGTATCGCAAGGAATATAACGATATGCTGCTCGACAAGGTAACGGACGTTTCCAACTCCATCGTGCAGGAACGCTACGTCACCGTTTCCGTTGCGGTCAAGGACATTGATGAAGCGCGCAGCTATTTCAACCGCGTGGGCGCAGACCTTTCCTCGCACCTTTCGCAGCTTTCGTCCTTCTGTGAGGAACTGGACAGCGTGGAGCGATTCCGCATCTTCCACGACTTCTTCCGCGCGGGGGAGGAAGTCAGCTTCAGCATGAACCTGAAACAGATGATACGGCAGGGACGCTCCTTCCGCGACTATATCTGCCCCGACACTTTTGAGTTCAGT
>HF985430.1 GCA_000432015.1 Clostridium sp. CAG:1024
GCGTTGGTGCGCGCAGATCTGCCGCAAAATCCGCTATGGTAAAATCTGTTTCATGTCCCACGGCGCTGATGACCGGGATTTCACTCTCGTAGATCGCCCGTGCAACGATCGGCTCATTGAACGCCCAAAGATCCTCCATGCTGCCGCCGCCCCTGCCAACGATGAGCACATCCGCGGCTTGTTCGCGGTTCATCGCCCGAATGCCCGCAGCGATCTCCTCCGCGGCGCCGTCTCCTTGTACACGCACCGGGCAAAGGCACAAATGCATGTTGGGAAAGCGCCGCCCGACAATCTGCATCACGTCTTGCAGCGCAGCGCCGGTCCCCGAAGTCACCACGCCTACGCAGCGAGGTAAAAACGGGATCGTTTTCTTATGCGCAGGATCGAACAGTCCCTCCGCCTCCAACGTATCCTTGAGCGCGAGAAAGCGCCGGTACAGTTCGCCCGCGCCCATAGATTCCATCTCTCGGACATAGAGCTGAAAGCTGCCGTCCCGTACATAGAGCGACGCGGAGCCCGTAACAACGACCTGCTGCCCATCCTCGGGTCGAAACGCAAGCTGCTGTGCGTACTGACGGAACATGACACACCGCACGACCGCCCCCGCGTCCTTCAGCGAAAAATACAAATGTCCCGAGCTGTGCCGTTTGAACCCGCTGATCTCACCGCGCACGCACACGTCGCACAGCGTGGGATCCGTTGTAAGCAGCGCGCTCACATAGTTGTTCAATTCCTGTACGCTGAGCGTCAGGGCTTCCTGCTGCATAGGCTCTCCTTTGCGTCAAATGCCACACCGACGGCATTGTCGCTTGACAAGCGGGATTCTCCATAGCGAATCTCTAACCCGAACCGATTCCTCTGTCCGACAAGCCTCCGCAGCAGCAGACTCGATGCGACGCCGCCCGAAACGAGCGCTGTATCGCAGCCCGTTTCCTGCGCCGCGTTATGTATCAGCTTTACAAGCGTTCTTGCAAGGCAATCGTAGACCGCATACGC
>HF985431.1 GCA_000432015.1 Clostridium sp. CAG:1024
TCGGTCGGTGGATTAATGCAGATAATCAGCTCTCAACGGGTAGTGATTTAACAGGATTGAATTTGTTTGCATACTGCGGAAATAACCCTGTTAATAGAATTGATCCTACCGGAGAAGCTTGGTGGCACTGGGCAATTGGAGCGGCCGTTGTAGCCGCTTGTGCAGTAGCAACGGTAGTTACCTGTGGAGGCTTTGCAGCAGCTGCTACAGCTGTTTGTATGGTAAGTAGTGGTGTTGCAGCTGCTACGACCGCATCAACCGTTGCCGCCGGAGCATTTATAGGGTCGGCAACTGTTTATGGTATGGCAGTTTTGTCTGCCGCATCCACATCGAGTTCCGTGCAAGAGTTCAATGACCAAGGAAACTGGGGTACAGTAGCGGCAACCGCTGGCGGTGCTATTTTAGGTGGAGGCAGTGCCTATGTATCTACACGAACCCCAACAACAAAGGTTTATCGTTCTGTCAGTGACGCAGAAGCTCAAGATATAAAAGCTACCGGTCAGTTCAATTTAGCTCCAGGAGGAATGGAAAGTAAACAGTTTGGATTCGTTTTGGCTGAAACAAGGCAATTTGGAAATATGATAGGTCAAAATACGATTGTTAGTGCAAAAATCCCGACTAATATGCTTAACCAGTTTTACACAGGTGGAGTAGACACCAGCATATTCCGTGGCGGAACTTTGACCGTATATGGCGATCAACTTGCCGCTTTCAACCAAGCTGTTGGCGGTACGATAAAATTTATGCCATGAGGAGGAAATACTATGAATAGAACACCTGATGTCGAAGTGGTATTTGAATTCAATGGTACAAGGATGAATCCAGCGGCTGATGGTTACCGACCAGCTCACTTAATCACTGATAACTATTTAACCACAGGTGTTCATCATTATTATCAAATGAAGGTAGTACCACCAAATGGCACTGCAAAAGGAACGATTACATTTCTGTCACCGGAAGCATACCCCCATAGCCTTTGGATTGGTAAAAAAATCAACATTCAAGAAGGCGATCGTATTGTGGGATATGCCACTATAGTTAAGATTTTCAATCCCCTCTTACGTTTAGAGGACAGGGATTGAGCTATCCCAGCATCGCCTTGGGGGACATTTTTGATAATCTCAATTCCTCAAAGGTTTCAGGAATACCCTGACAGCTGCCGTGGTATCCGGGCGGCGATGCTTGCTGGCACATAGCTGATCACTTGTAAAC
>HF985432.1:0-9722 GCA_000432015.1 Clostridium sp. CAG:1024
TTTGTGTTCCATCCCAAAAAGACATAGTCGTCGAGCGTCGGCTCATCCGTCGGAAGCGTGGCCTGAGCGCCGATCTTGCACCAAAGCGGCGGCGGCATCTCCACGGTTCCCGCTGCGTCCTCGGGCAAATTCTGTTCGAAGCGCAGCTGCACCTGTTCCGACTTTTCTTCCAGCGCATTCAGCTTACTTTCGATCTCTTTCAGCCTACTTTCGAGCTTTTGGCGTTCAGTCACTTCATTCGTTATCTGTTCGCTCAGTTCCAACACCTTACTAAACGTCATGCTCGCCGTCCCTTTAACAACATTCAGGTAGGCCGCGAGTGAGATGCTTATGACTACAAACAGCAGGCAAAGCACCAGCGATACGATCGACATGCAGAACGCACGCTTTGTCTTTCTGTACGATTTCGCTTCCCACGTTCGAAGAAACGCGACCTCTGACGCAAGTTCGCGGATCCTCTGCGCCTGGCTGTTCACCGCGTTTTGCAGTGCTTCCGTTCCGCTGCCGCGCTGCTCCCCTTTCAGAAACGAAAGCGGAGGCGCCGCTTCCAGATCGCTCATCTTTTCGTAGGGCAGGCGCGTCCCGCAATGGCCGCAGACCCTGTCGCCCCTGTTTACGTTTCTCCCGCAATTCGGGCACAGCATATGAACTCCTTTCCGCTGCATAAACAGCAAAGACATCTGTATTTCAACAAGACCATCATAACGGAAGTGAAAGCATTGTGATAAAAATGTGTCGAATCGACATGAATTTCTGTTGAATCGACAGAAATACGCTCAATACTCGACGAGATTGCTGTCCGCGAATTTCAAAAACGCGGCTCTTACCTGCGTCTGATATGCTCTGCCTATCGGAATCCGTTCCTGGCTCGTCAGCAGCAGGTATGCGGAATGAAAGCCCTCGATCTTCTGCATGTTGACAAATATACTCTTATGGCAGCGCACGAACGGGTTCTTTTGAAAGGGGCTCAGGATCTGCTGTACGGAAAACGAGGTTTCGATCTCTGCCTTTTTCCCCATGTTCGTTTCATAGCAGATCTTCGTTTTCCGCTGTACGCGTTCAAGATAGAAAACGTTTCGGAGCGGGATATAGCGTTTTTCATGGTCTGCGTTCACATAGATCACGCGCCTGTCTTTTTCCAAAAGACTCTTGACCGCCTTCTGCACCGCATCGATCAGCAGCAGCAGCACATGTTTCTTTGAAAGCGCGCAAACGTGTTCGACCCGGTATACCTCAGGCATGAGCAGATCGCTTTGCTGGATAAAAATAATCTGACAGTCGGCTAGGTGGAATTTGATCTGATACGCCGCGTTGATGCCTTCGCTGGGCCGTTCGCCGCAGACAACGATGAGAATGTCGAAGCTGTCTCCGCCGCTTTCGATATCCTCCACCATGAATTGCAGATCTTCATAAAATGTGATCGTCGAGCCTGCGACGTCCCTGATCTGACGCAGCAGCCCCTCCAGATATCGGCTGTATTCTGTTGGCTCATATACAGCGAGCTTCATGATCACCTGCAGAAAAGAATTTGTTCTATTTCATTCTGCACGTTCTCGCGTCAGGAATTCAAGTGCCGACGGCGCGTATCGCTCGAACGTTTATGTAGCCTTTCGACACAGATGTGTCAAATTGCGTCAAAAGCACTCTTTTACGGAAATCAGCGGCCGCGGCGGGCGACTCCGTCCGCCCACGCAGCGCGGCGAACAGCCGCACAGAATCTGTTTGCGATACTGCTTGACTGCTCCGCGGGTCGATGCGGTATAATGCCTGATAAGAGAATGCAGCAGGGGGATACAGTTTTGAAAAAAAACGTTTTGATCATCAGCGCGAGTTTTCGCAGGCAGAGCAATTCCGCCGCACTGGCGGACGCTTTTCGACGCGGCGCGGAATCGGCCGGGCATTCAACGGAGCTTGTATCGCTCTCCAGTCACACAATCGCGTTCTGCAGGGGGTGTCTTGCCTGTCAGTCGCTCGGCCGTTGCGTCATTGACGACGATGCAAACGCCATCGCGGACAAGGTGAAAAATGCCGATGTCGTTGTCTTTGCCACGCCGATCTATTACTATGAAATGAGCGGGCAGCTGAAAACGCTTTTGGATCGCTGCAACCCGATCTATGTCGGGGATTACAGCTTCCGTGATATTTATTTTCTCTCAACCGCTGCGGATGATGCGCCGGACGCCGATGCGCGCGCGATCCAAGGGCTGCAGGGCTGGATCTGCTGCTTTGACAAATGCAGGCTTGCCGGCACTGTGTTTGCGGGCGGCGTGAATGACCCGGGCGACATTGCCGGGCATCCCGCCTTGAAAACGGCGTTCGATCTCGGCGCCGCGATCTGAGGCAAGCATCTCTTTCGATTGGATATACGCCTCGAGCATTTCGCTGCGCCGCTCGGCGCGCGAGACGTTCCAGGCGTTCTTTGAGTCAACAGAATGGAAAACCTTTATGACGCGCTGCTTTCCTTGCAGCGCATTCCAAACGCATATGAGAATTGGCGCGACTACCGTGCATCGCTCACAGCGTATATCACCAGGCAAGCGCCGCCGGGCGCGACCGCGGTCCTGGTCGGCGCGGGGGAATGCAACGATCTCGATCTGCGGCGGCTTGCGGCGCACTTTTCGCAACTGACCCTTCTGGATCTCAATACAGACGCCATGCGGGAAGGACTGAAACGTCAAGACGCCGACTCGGCGAAGATTCGATTGGTGGAAGCCGACCTTCTCGGCGTCACGCCAGATATTTATCGCGAAACCGCGGACACGCTCCTAGGGGCGCTCAAAACAAGTCTGCGTGTCGGCGGAGCACGGCCGGATGCCTTTGCGGATCTGTTTCTCGCGCGCATGAAACAGGCAATGTCGCACAGGCGGCCTGCCGAACTGGACAAGCTTGGCATTCCCGCGGACTATGTGGTCTGCTGCGGGGTACATTCCCAGCTGCTCGCCATTTTTCCGCAGATGCTCAGAGTATACCGACGCTATCTCGACTTTGATCCCGTCCCCGTTCTCCGCAGGATCAGCGAGTTGAACGGCGCGATCGCTTCCGAATGCACGGCACAGCTGCTCGCTCTTGCGGGGCACGGTCTGTTCCTCGGTCTCGAAGAGCAGCGTGTCGGCGTTGAGGGCGGCGTTGAGGGCGCGGCGCAGGCCATCGCGGACGTCGCGCTGCGCGGGATCCCTGTCTTGTCTGAAACACGGCTGCTCTGGCCGTTCGACCCGCAGAAGGAAAAGGCCTATCAAATGCGCATTCTCTTGCTGCCCGCGGGATGAGCCGCGGCTTCACGCTTGCGTTACTGCGCCGTTTTCCATGTTCGTTCCATAATATCGGAAACGGAAAAAATCGATCGCGTAACGAGCAGATTGATATTATTAGGAAGAAGCCAAACCGATTGATTCCGTGTTGGCTCTGAAGGGACGTAAATCAAAGGCAGCGATTTGTAAGCGGCATCTGAGGAAGGATTGCCTCATGCTTTTCCGCTTTGCGATGCCGCCGGTATTGCGCCCCCCGCAGCAAGCTGAGCAAGCCGTCGTTTTCTATTATACGCAAAACGGCTTTGTCATACTGTGGCCGAGCACAGTCCTACAATTCTGCGTGTCTCCGTCGCCCTGCGCCTTGATTCTGCACGGAGCGATTGTCTTGTACACAAACGTTGCGAATATCGTCACAACTATATCTCCTTATGTTTTCGGATGATGGTAAAATAAAAAAAGGATTAAAGTCTGCGTTCTTTGAACGTCGGCTTTTGGTCAGGCAGCAGAAGCTCTGTTTTCAACCACCTATCGTCCACTTGTCTGGATAAATCATCAATTGGGGGTAACAAAATATGAAGAGGATTTGTTTCGTTCTGATTGTCCTACTGCTCGCTTTCGTTTTGATTCCTGCTTCGGCGCTCGCAGATGTGTCCGCCGACTATGGCTGGTATTCGGAAGCAGAAACCGTCTATACGCTTTCCTGCGCTGCCGATCTCGTCGGCTTTGCAAACATTGCAAACGGCACCGCAGAGGGCATCGCCCAAACCGACTTTGCCGGCAAGACGATAAAGCTTGCAGCCGACATTGACCTTGGCGGCATGGACTGGACGCCGATCGCTTCCTTTGCAGGTGAGTTTGACGGCAACGGCAAGACCGTTTCCAATTTCAAGCTGCTTGTTGACGATACGCACGCACGAGCGGGCTTTTTCAACATCCTTGCCTCGGGCGAAGGCGTTCGCGTCCACGATCTCACGCTCTCAGATGTGTCCGCCACCGTCGGAAACGGGCGCTGCGGTATCCTCGCCAACAGCATGCAGGCGACGGTACGGAACATGACCGTCAAAAACGTGCGCGCAACGACAACGGCTCCCACCGCTTGGGTCGGCGGTCTGTGTGCTTTCATCAGCGGCGGCGACCTCTCCGGCTGCAAGGTTGAGAATCTGAATGTAAATGCCGCAAGCGGCGCACAATTCATCGCAGGTATCACTTGTATTCTACAGAAGAACAACGCTACGGCGCTTGTCGGCTGCAACGTTGACGGCTTCAAGGTCGATGTGACCGGCAGCGGCGACGGGTGCGGCGTTGGCGGCTGCATCGGTCAAACGCAGACCGGCTGGTTAAAGCCAACGTTATCCGACTGCACGATCAAGGGGATCGACGTTACAGCAAGGGGTCTCGTGGACTTCGGCGGGTTTGTCTGCTGGCCGGGCGCGCATACCGTTGCAACGAACTGCCACACGCAGGGAAAAGTCGACGCAAGCGGTATCACGAACACAGAGTGTGCAGTGGGTGGTTTTTTCAGCAATTTGGGTTGGAACTGCAATCTCGGTCAAAAAGGGCATGAGGTCACGGGATGTACGGCCGATGTCACGATCACGAGCGGCGGCGCTCCCGCCGGCGGATTTATCGGCGCGGCGATGAACTCCAACAACAGAAGCATGTATGCTTCCTTTGATAACTGCACGGCAAAGGGCAACGTCACGAACAGCAATGGTGTGGCAGGCGGCTTTGCGGGCAAAGCGGATCGCGGCGACTATACCGGCTGCAAGGCGACCGGCGACGTTACGGGTACTGTCGCGGGCGGTTTCTTCGGACAAGTTGTCGATACCACCCCGGCCTATGACGGCAGATTCCCCGAGGGCACGATCGGTTATCCTCCGGACCAGATTACGCTGGACAACTGCAGGTCCGAAGGCTTTGTGCTCGCCTCCGAAAAAGCGGGCGGCCTGATCGGCGAGGTATGCGATAAGGTCACGAACACCGCGGCAACGGACGGCAAGCTCATTGTGAAGGGCAGCGCGGCTTCCCCCGTTGTTGCCGGAACCAAGCCGAACACCGTCTTGGCGATGCTGCTGAACAAAACGGACAATCACAAAGACCTGGATCTGAGCGGCAACACCGACTCTAAAATACAGGTTTTGCCCAAGGATGACGGCACAAAGCTCTCCGTCGAAAACGGCGTGATCTCGGTTCCCGCAGATGCGACGCTGACTATCAACGGAGCAGATCAGGCGTTCGTATTCGGCGGTCTCATCAAGCGCAACGCCGATGTTATCGTCTACGATAAGCCCATGGATGAGCCGCTCCCGCCCACAGGCGATACGTCGAAGCCCCTGCTGTGGGCAACGCTGATCTTCATCGCATCCGCCGGCCTTGCCATCAATACGGTGCTGCGCCGTAAACTGCGTGAAGAGTAAGCGCACCGCCGCCTAGGCGGAGCAATCTCACTGAAAAGCACTCGCACGTCTTGCGATCCGGCGATACGGAGCCGTCCGCTCTGCGCCCCATCCGAACGTGCGAGTGTTTTTTGTTCCCGAATCGCTCTTTCTCCGCGGTGATCATTCCGACTTGATGTCTGCGCTTCTGTCTGCTCGGCTGCATTTTGACCGGTGATTTCGAGCGCTGCGCCGTCCAATGGCGGGCAGTTCCGCTGTCTGCGCCCCCCCGTTATTCCGGTCTGTCACCCGGCTTCCGCAGTTTTATAAAATTCTTGCTTGCCAAGAAGGGAAAACTTGGCGATAATAATAAGATATACGAAAGATAAGGTAGGCGAGTTTTGATGCTGCTTTTAAAAAACGGTATCGTTCATACCATGAACGGTGATCCCTTCATTGGCGACGTACTCATCCGGGACGGAAAGATCCACGCCGCCGCGGCGCGGCTGGAAGCGCCCGAGGCCGAAGTGCTCGATGTTTCCGGGTGCCATGTGATCCCCGGTATCATTGACGCGCACTGCCACATCGGCATGTGGGAAGACGGCATGGGACGTGAGGGCGCGGACGGAAACGAAGTCTCGAATCCTATCACGCCGGAACTGCGTGCGATCGACGGTCTGAATCCGTACGATCCCTGCTTTGATGAGGCGGTCGCCGCCGGTATCACCACGGTCGTGACCGGTCCGGGTTCCGCGAACGTCATCGGCGGCCAGTTCGCCGCGCTCAAGACATATGGCCGGACCATCGAGGATCGTTTGATCAAGGCTCCCGTCGCCATGAAGGGTGCGCTCGGTGAAAACCCTAAGCGCGTATACGGCGACAAAAAGGCCGCGCCCTATACCCGCATGGCCATCGCCTCCCTTTTCCGCAAGGCTCTTACGGATGCGCAGGAGTATGCAAAGTCGATCGAGGACGCCGAAGCGAACGGCACGAAGCCGCCTGCCAAAAACCTCGGCCTTGAGGCGCTGCTGCCCGTACTCTCCGGCGACCTGCCCATGAAGATCCATGCGCACCGCGCGGACGACATTCTGACCGCACTGCGGCTCGCACGGGAATTCCATATTCGCATTTCGCTCGACCACTGCACAGAGGGGCATCTCATCGCGGACGTTCTGACGGAGCAGGCGGCTGCGCAGGGCATTCCCGTGATTCTTGGCCCCCTCCTCTCCGAGCGTTCCAAAATCGAGTTGCGCAACAAGACCTATCATGCGCCGAAGCTCCTGCACGACGCGGGCATCCCCTTCGCCCTCATGACGGATCATCCGGTCATTCCGATCCAGTACCTGCCCGTCTGCGCGGGCCTTATGGTACGCGAGGGGCTCGATGAAGAAACGGCGCTTGCCAGTATCACGAAAAACGCCGCGGCAGCCGTATGGCTTTCCGATCGCATCGGACAGATCGCACCCGGTTTTGACGCGGACATCGCCGTATACAGCGGGCATCCGTTTGATTACCGCGCGGTCTGCGAATTCACCATCATCAACGGCAGCGTCGTTTATCGCCGGGCATAACGCCGTCATCCCCGGAACGGCCACGCAATTGAAAAAGGAGGTGGCGTCATGCTGCGCGCAACCAACACAGAGATCCAACTGAATAACATTGCTCACAATATTTCCGTGATCAAGGCGCTGCAAAAGCCCGGAACGAAATACCTCGCTGTCGTCAAGGCCAACGCATACGGTCACGGCATCGAAGAGGTCGCCCGCTTTGTACAAAAGCACGGCGCGGATTACCTTGGCGTTGCCATCGCCGAGGAGGGCGCACGTCTTCGCGCCGCAGGCGTCACGATTCCGATCCTGATCCTCGGCGCTTCCATGGATACGCATCTTTCGTGCATCGTTGAAAACGATCTGATCCCGACGGTCTTTTCGACACATACGCTGCAAGAGCTGCAAAACACGGCGGCGCGTCTCGGAAAGCTCTGCCGGTTCCACTTCAAGATCGACACCGGTATGAACCGCATCGGGTTCAAACGCACCGAGGACTTCCGCGAAGCGCTGCGTCTTTTGCCGGATTGCCCGAATCTCGTCTTTGACGGTATGTTCACGCATTTTGCCGTTTCGGAGCTTGCGGATCACAGTTTCACGCTTGAACAGGGCAAACGGTTCCTGGAATATGCAAACATTGCACACGAGGCCGGATACGCCCCGCTGCTCCATGCGGCCAACAGCGGCGCCGCTTTGGCGCTGCCCGAGCTGCAGTTCGATATGGTGCGCGGCGGCATCGCCATGTATGGCTACCACCCGATCGGTCACCCGGTGGAGACGTTTGACCTGCGGCCCGCGCTCAGCTGGAAAACAAACATCGTTCACATTAAACAGATCGAAGCCGGTGAAAGCGTCAGTTATGGGCGCAGGTTTATTGCCGAAAAGCCGACGCTGGTCGCTACGCTTCCGGTCGGCTACGGTGATGGATATAAACGCAGCCTCACCGGCCGCGCGGAGGTGCTCATCCACGGAAAGCGCGCGCCGCTGCTTGGGACGGTCTGCATGGATCAGGTCATGTGCGATGTGACCGATATAAAAAACGTACAGATCGGCGACGAAGTGGTTCTGCTTGGCGCACAGGGGAACGACGCCATTACTGCCGATGAGATCGCAGACTGGGCGGATACGATCAGCTATGAGATCCTTTTGAGCATCAGCGACCGTGTTCCGAGAATCTACCTGCGATAAAACCAAACTGCAACGAAAAAGCAGTCGGGCAAAACCGGCTGCTTTTCTCTATGGCAAAGCGTTTTTTCAATTCTCCCGTTTTCCGTCTCGGAACAGCTGTCCGAGCGTCTCCTGAATCGCATTGGTCACATCGCTTGCAAGGAGCATTCTTGTTTCCAACAGTTTCAGCGCGGTATCCGCCGATGCGCCAAGCAGATACGCCGCAGCGCATGCGGCATCCATGGGCGGCAGTCCCTGCGCAAGGAGCGCGGTCAAAATGCCCGTAAGCGTATCGCCGCTCCCACCTTTCGCAAGGCCCGGATTTCCGCTTGTGTTCAGCACGACGCGCCGTCCGTCCGAGATGCAGCTTGTCGCGCCTTTGAGCAAAACAACGCAGTGCCACCTGCGTGCAGCGTTCCATGCGTACTCCATGGGCGCGTTCTGGATAGCACGGACGCTCTCTCCCGTCAGCCGCGCCATCTCCCCCGGATGCGGCGTCAGGATCACGCTTTCATGCAGGCTTCCAAACAGCTCTCTGTGCGCCGAAAGTGCATTCAGTGCGTCCGCGTCAAGCACAAGCGGGGTTTTCGTTTCCATCACCGCCGCAAGCAGGCTCGGATCCCCGATCTCCCCCATGCCGCTGCCCACGCCGATGGCCTGGCGGTCTTTCAGAAGCAGCTTGGCTGCCGCACAGCTCTCGCGATCCCACGTCCCGGTGCTTCCGACCGGCGAGCACATCGCCTCCGGCAAGCAGGAAAACGCAGGCTTAACGAGACGCGGCACCGCCGCCGTCAGAAGTCCCGCGCCTGTGCGAAGCGCCGCCGCGGACGCAAGCAGCGCGGCTCCCGTGTATTGTTCGCTGCCGACGAGAAGCAGCGCACGCCCGTTTCGTCCCTTGTGACTGTCGAGCGGCCGCGGCGGCAGCAATGCGGCAACGTCCTCCTTCTCCTGCAAATATAGGGTCGTTTCCACACCGGGAACATGCTCCGAAAGCGGATGCAGGCAGACGTTTCCTGCGTATTCTCTTCCCGGAAACAGCAGCAGACCGGGCTTATAGTTTTGAAACGTTACCGTTTCGTCCGCTCTGACCGCTGCGCCCTGCACCTCGCCTGTCGCACCGTCCACACCGGATGGAATATCGACGGAAAGAATATACGCACCGCAGGCATTGACCGCCTGCACGCTCGTTTCCGCATCACCGCTGAGCGGTCTGGACAGCCCCGTCCCAAACAAAGCGTCAACCACGAGCCCCGGTTTTTCCGAAAGGCCGGTCGTAATGTCGGTAAACCGGCAGCCCGCAGTCTTGGCGCGGTCCAGGTTTATCCGCGCATCCCCACCATATGTTTCTTCTTCCGCAAGCAGTGCGGCGCTGACGTCAACACCGT
>HF985432.1:9740-16923 GCA_000432015.1 Clostridium sp. CAG:1024
CACACCCCCCGCCCGCAGAACGGCCAACCCACCCCCGCCGTTGTTGCCGCATCCGCACACAATGAGCACCTTTCGGTTCTCCAACGCGGCCAGCCGCAAAAGCACGCGCTCTGCGACGCCCTGCGCGGCGCGCTCCATCAGCTCGATCCCGGGAATACCGTATTCCTCGGTCAAGCAGTTGTCGATCTCTCGCATCTGCCTTGGCTCATACACTCTTTGCATGTGATCCCTCCAATATGACTTCCGCCATGGCCAACCCGCCGTCATGTGCAATGCTGACAAAGGCATTCTCGACCCCAAGTGTCTCCGCGCGGTTCTTCGCCGCGCCATGCAGCTCGAGCGACGGAGCGCCGGATGCGTCGTGCAGGATCTCGACCGCATCGGGGCCAAATCCGGAAAACCCGCTGCCCAGCGCTTTTGCCGCAGCCTCCTTTGCCGCGAACATTCCCGCATAACTCTGTGCAGGAATGGACCGCGACGCGGCATAGGCGCGCTCCCGCTCCGTAAAGACCCGACAGAGAAAACGCTGTTTTTCCGACGCTTTTTGCATCCGGTCGACCTGCACGATGTCAACGCCGATGCCGATCACCATATCTCTGTTTCCTCCGCGTCTCCGTCCTCCGCGGACGCCGTGAGCGAAAGCTCCGCCATGGCGTTTTTCACAGTTTCATATGAGAAGCCGCGCGCAAGAACGCGCTTGGTCACGCGCTGCTCGCGTTCTTCCCGCGGCAGTGATGCAAACTGCTCTGCATACTTCTTCGCGACTTCCAGTGCATTCGCCCGTTCCGTCTCATCGGTGATCGTCGAAAGCGCCTCGTCGATCACCTCACGCGGCAGCTCGTGCGCATACAGCTGCTCGCGAAGATGCCGCCGGCTCACGGGCTTTGTCCGCAGCCGTGAGGCGACAAATTCCTCCGCAAAAGCAGTGTCATTCACAAGTCCCAGTTCCGCCAGCCGATCGATCACCTGCATGATCTCGTACTCGCCGTACTGCTTTTCGTCCAGATAGCGCTCCACTTCCCGGACCGTCCGCGCACGGTACCCAAGATATCCGAGCGCTGCATCCATGGGGGATTTCCCCGATTGTTTGCGTTTTTCTTTCATGTCAATACTATATCACAACCAAAGCGGTCTGTGTTCGGTCTTTTTTATAAAGGCTTTGACCGAGCCGCGCCGGAATCGGAAACAAGCGATGAACAAATTGTAACAAATCCCATTTTGGATGGGAATACGTTGTGAATTGTTGCATAATGAAGATATTGCAATCGAACTGAAGGGGGTTATGTTTTGGCTAAGCGTCACGAAAACAAGAGAATATCCGTGCTGCCGGACGATTCGCCGGATACTTCGGAAATCGGCCTGGTTTTGGAGAACGAACCGCTTTTCAAAAAGCGCCGTCAGCGCGGCATTCGGCCGGGTATTATCATCGTCGCCGCTCTCATCGCCGTACTGCTGATCGTCGGCGGTGTATATCTCTATGTTTCCGAACAGGCGCGCGCTGCGGAAGAACGGGCGGCCATCGCCCTGGCGGAGGAGGAGGCGCTTCGCAAGCAGCAGGAGGAGGATCAGGCCAAATATGACGCGATCATGCATTCCGGAAAGTATCTTCCCGGTGTCACCGTGGAGGGCGTTTCCATTGGCGGCATGACCCGTGCGGAGGCTGAGTCCGCTTTGCAGAGTCTGATCGATGAGCGGACGCCGAAGGGCAGCCTGACGCTGAGTTACGACGGAAAGACCTACCAGTTCGACTTGTCAACGCTGGTGGCGACAAGCAATCTCGACGTCGTTTTGAATGATGCCGGCAAACTCGCACAATCAAACGATATGCAGACCGCGCTCTCGCAGGCGGAGGACGTCGAAAAAAACGGGAAGAACTATACGCTGACTACACAGTACGATTTCAACACCGTGACGGAGTATGTAAAAGGGCTTGCCGCGGAGCTGAACCAATCGGTCAAAAACGCCTCCATCGGAACTGTGGACACCGTTAATCACACCGTTACGATGAGCGACGCTGTCCCCGGCGTTACGGTGAAGGAGACGGAGCTGGTCTCCGCCATGACGAACGCGATCCTGACGAACAACCATGCTCCGATCGCCATTCCCGCAGAAACGGTCGAGCCGGAGGTCAAGGGCGAACATCTCCAAATGATCGAGATCACCGCCGAAACAAGCTTCAAGGGAAGTACGAGCAACCGCATTTTCAACATCAAAAAGGGTGCGGACCTCATCAACGGGAAGGTTCTCGCGCCGGACGAGGTGTTTTCGACCAACGATACGCTCGGCGTCCGCACCTACAGCAACGGCTGGAAGGAAGCAAACGCCTATGTGAGCGGCACAACGGATCTCCAGGCTGGCGGCGGTGTATGCCAGCTTTCCTCAACGCTCTACAACGCCGTAGTCAAGGCGGATCTTGAGGTCGTTTATCGCAGAAATCACTCCATGCCCGTTTCCTATATTTCGAAGGGTCTGGATGCGACCATCAACTCGGTCGGGAACATCATCGACTTCAAATTCAAAAACAACACTGGCAGCGATCTGGTCATTTTTGCCTGGACGTCCGGAAAAACCGTATACTTCAAGATCAGTCGCTGCGCATTCAATACGACGGAATATGATGAGATCCGGCTGTCGGCGGAGAAGGTTTCGACGGTCTATCCCGATGGCGAAATGGTCGTCACGCTGGATCCGACGCTTGCGCCCGGCACGGAAGTGATCGACGTTCCGACATCGAACGGTTCGGTCTATCAGTCCTACAAGCACTATTACAAGAACGGACAGAAAGTCCGCACGGAGAAGCTGGCGCAATCCACCTACCGTGCGTTCGCCGGTTCCAAACGTGTCGGTCCCGAGCTTATCGTTACGCCGACGCCTGATCTTCCCGTCATTACGCCCGAACCCATCACAACGCCCGATCCGATTATCGTGACGCCGGAACCCAATCCCGGCCCCATCATCATCGATCCGGCCGCATAACTCCGTCAACATGCAAATAAGTCCCGTGCGAGTGATCGCGCGGGGCTTTTGTTTTCGGCATTCTCCCACCGTGTAATGTCAAACGAGAACGCTCGCAATTCTTCTGATACCGTACAAGGCAACCGTTTTCTGTTCCGGTGGTTTGGGCGCACAGTGTCATCGGTCCGCAAACGGCCGCGGCCGATGTGAATCTTTTGCAGGAATGGCGTTTTATTCCTCTGTATCCTGCTGCCGATCATAGCGTTCGCGGAGCATCGCGATCAGCTCCAGACCCTCCTTCTGTACGGGCGTCTGCTCCGTTCCCATACAGGCGGAACAGGTCCAAAAACAGTTGGGGCAGATACAGCGGCTCTCCAGCCCCCGCTCATCCTGCACCATATAAACCCCGCAATTTTGACAACTGCACCGCATAATGACGCTCCCTTCGATCAATACAAATTCAAGCTGTATCTATTGTAAGCGGCAGAGCGGCCGGAATCAAGAGGCTTACATCAGTAATTTCATCTCCGCATCATGCGCCGCCCGCGCATTTCCCGTTCGAAGAATGGTTTGCGCATTGTCTTTTCACCGCATTCCGAGAACGCCTATCCACCTGCATGGGCTTTGGCTGCAATGCCGCAGGCGTGGTCGGCTGCCGCATCATTGACTCGCCCCGAGAACGGCTCATCGCCATCCTTACAAACTGCTTTGTCCCCTGCAACGGTCGGTTTCCGGCGCTTATCGCGCTCATCACCATGTTTTTTGCTGCCGAAAGCGGCGGTCTCCTTTCTTCCGCAGTCTCCGCTGCGGCGCTCACAGGCATCATTCTTCTCGGTGTGCTGATGACCTTCCTCGCCTCGCGCCTGCTCTCCGCGACCGTTCTGAAGGGCGTTGCTTCCTCGTTCACGCTTGAGCTCCCGCCCTATCGCAAGCCGCAGATCGGTAAGATCATTGTCCGTTCCGTCGTTGATCGCACGCTGTTCGTGCTCGGCCGCGCCGCCGCGGTCGCCGCGCCCGCGGGGCTTGTCATCTGGCTCATGGCGAACTTGACCGTCGGAGACGTCAGTCTGCTCTCCCACTGTGCCTCCTTTCTCGATCCCTTTGCGCGCTGCTTCGGGCTGGACGGCGTGATTCTCATGGCGTTTCTGCTCGGCTCTCCTGCCAACGAGATCGTACTGCCGATCATTCTGATGGCGTACATGTGCGAAGGCACGCTTTCTGAGATCGGCGACCTTTCCGCGTTTCATTCTCTGCTATCCGCCAACGGCTGGACCTGGATCACAGCGGTCAACGTGATGCTGTTCTCGCTCATGCACTGGCCCTGCACGACGACGCTGCTCACCATCCGAAAGGAGACCGGCAGTCTCAAATGGACGCTGCTGGCTGTTCTTCTGCCGACAGTCTTCGGTCTTGCCGCCTGCTTCCTTTTTACAACGGTCACAAGGCTGTTCTGCTGAGCGGCCGCATAAACCCGCACTTTGTTCTGGCGTCCTCCGGGGCGGTATGATATGATATGGAAAATGCGTACTGCTCTGGAGGTGCTCTCTTGGAAAAGATCGATATTGGCGCATGGGATCGGAAGGAGCTCTTCGATTTCTTCAGCAGCGTTTCCGATCCGTTCTACATGGTCACCTTCCGGCAGGACGTGACGAAGCTCTGCCGCTATGCAAAAGCGCGCGGTCTTTCGTTCTAGTATGCGCTGGTCTACCTCTGCACACAGGCGGTCAACAGCGTTCCTGCATTTCAGTATATGATCCGAGGCGACGGCGTTTATCGTCTGGAGCGGCGTATACCGAGCTTTACGGATCTGAAAAAGGGAAGCGAGCTCTTCCACATCGTTACGATGCCTTGCGAGGGTTCTATCGAGACCTTCTGTCAAGCTGCAAGGGATCGAAGCGCAGCGCAGGATTGTTTCTTCGATCCAAATGCGGAAAGAGACCACCTCATATACTTTTCCTGTCTGCCCTGGATCGACCTGACGGCGCTCACCAACGAGCGCGACCTATCCGCGCCGCAAGCAAAGGACGACTCCGTCCCGCGCATCGTATGGGGCAGGTTCACCCCGTCGGGCGACGATCGGTCGGAGATGGGCATCTCCGTCGAGGTCAACCATCGCCTGATCGACGGCGTACACATCGGCATGTTTGCAAAAGCGCTCTCCCGCCTGATCGATGCGCTTGCATAAATCCGTTCTGTCAAAATGAAAAACGCGCAGCGGTTCCGATTTCGGGTCAGCGTTGCGCGTGATTCTTTTCTTTCCGGATGCACCCTCAATTGTCCCCCGCAGCAGGTTCGACAGGCTGCGCTTTCCTCCATGGACCATTCCAATAGAACGCCAAAGACAGGCACATGGAGATCGCCCATCCGATGGGAAACGCGATCCAGATGCCGCGCGTTCCGAGGCTCGATGCAAAGAGCTTTGCAAGCCCCACTCGCAGGACAAGGTCGATCAATGTCGTGAGCATAAAGCGCTTCATCAGCCCCGAACCGCGCAAAACGCCGTCCGCAACGAGCTTTGCGGAGACGAGGAAATATCCGGGCGCAACGATACGTAAAAGCTCAACGCCCGTTGCCATGGCTTTTCCTGCGGGATCATCCAGAAACAGCCGCAGAAGGTATTGCCCGGCAAAGGCATACAAAAGCGCGAACGGGATGCAGATCAGCCACACCAGTTTGAATCCGGCGCGGAACCCGCCGTGAACACGATCCGGCCGATTTGCGCCGAGGTTTTGCGCCGTGAAATTGGAAATGCCGTTGCCGAGCGTCACAAGCGACGTTACGACAAGATTGTTCAGCTTGATCGAGGCCGAGTATCCGGCGATCACGCTTGCGCCAAAGCCGTTGATCACACGCTGCAGCAGGATGTTGCCGACGGAAACAAAGCTCTGCTGCAATGTGCTCGGAATCGCGATCCGCGCGATCTGCAAAAGCAGGCCGAACGAAAATACCGGCGCTTTTTCCGAACGAATCGTGCGAAGGCGCGCAAGCATAAACGAAACCGCAAGCACGCAGCTTACGCCCTGACAAAGGAACGTTGCCCAAGCGACGCCCGCAACACCCATTTGAAACGCGGTCACGAACAGCACGTCCATGCCGATGTTGGCCAGCGACGAAGCCACAAGGAAATAGAACGGCGTTTTTGAGTCGCCCATTGCTGAAAAAATACCCGTCGAAACATTGTATAAAAACAGAAACGGCAGACCGGCAATGTAAATATCCAGATAGAGCGCGGAATCCGTGAGGATCTCCTGCGGCGTATCGATGGCGACAAGCAGCGTTCTGCTGAGCAGGAAGCCCGCTGCCATGAGCAGCAGGCACAATGCAGAGCTCGCGATGAGCGAGGTGTACACCGCGGTTTTTACGTCGCGGTATGCTTTTGCGCCCGTCGCTGTATGCTTTGGCCCCGAACAGGCGCGCCACCACAACGGAAGTGCCGATGTTGCAGCCGAAGGCAAACGCGATGAACAGCAGCGTGACCTCATAGCTGTTTCCGACCGCCGCGAGCGCATTCTCGCCGACAAACTTGCCCGCGACAAAGCTGTCCGCGACATTATAAATCTGCTGAAAGATCACGCTGCCGAATAACGGCAGACAAAACCTCCACAGTACCCGTTTCGGTTCCCCTACGGTCAAATCCTGATTCATGTTTCTGCTCCTGCACATATCTGCGCGTTTCTCTATTGATCCGCCACGGGCTATTGTAATACGTTCCGTCGGCAAGTGCAAGCGTTCGGAGCCCCGCTGCAGCCTCTGCGGATCCGAGGCTTATAACAAGCCTTCTTCGAGCGTTTTCGTATAGCGGATCGTCAGGAACAGCGTTGCCGCAAACGTAATGGCATCCGTGATCGGCATGGCGATCCAAAGCCCGGTCGCCTTGAAGATCAGCGGCAGCAAAAGGATCAGACCGCCGCTGATCACAAGCCCGCGCGCAACGGCAAGCCAAAGCGCCGCCCGCGCACGCATGATCGACTGGAAATAGTACGCGGAATAAATGTTAAACGGAAGCAACAGAAACGACGTCGCATAGATCCGAATGATCGTGGGGGCAATCTCTAATACGCCCGGCGTCGCATCCATAAATATCCGCACGATCTGTTCCGGAAACGCCATGGAAACGCCCGTCCAAAACAGTGAAAACACAATGATGGAGCGAATTGCACACGTCTGTGTCTGCCGGATCCTGTCCCACTTGCGCGCGCCGAAATTGATCGAAAAGAGCGGCTGCGCG
>HF985432.1:17004-20064 GCA_000432015.1 Clostridium sp. CAG:1024
CCGTAGACCGCCAGCGCATCAGTCCCTGCATACCGCACGATACCGCGGTTGAGCAGCGCCGTCACGATGCCCATGGCAAGGTCTGCGAAAAAAGCCGAAAATCCCGTCTCGATCATGCGCCCGACGGTACCGGAAAGCTGGCGGATCGGAACAAGCCGCAGCGTGTTTTCCCTTTTGAAAAAATGCGTCAGCATGATGGCCAGCGTCAACGCACTGCCGATCGCCGTTGCGAGGCCGGCACCGAACAAGCCCATGTCCAGCACAAACGTAAAGTAACAATCGCCGAACACATTGAACAGGCCGCCGATGAGCACTGCCGCCGTCGCAAGGCCCGGATCGTTGTCGTTGCGCAGAAAAGCCGCGACGACCTGTCCCAGCATATAGCAAGGCACGGCAAAGCGCACGGGTCGGAAGTAATCCAGCGCGAGCGTCAGCAGTTCGCCTTCTGCGCCGAGCGCCCGGAAAATCGCACCGTCAAAGCAAAGGAGCACCGTCATGATCAGCGCCGAGAGCGTGCCGGTCACATACAGCGCGGATGTAAAATACCGGTTCTCCGTGCCGGGCACATTGTCCTTTTCCCCGCGGAGCATACCAAAGTGTACAGAACCGCCGATGCCGAACAGCATGCCCAGGCTGAAAATGATGTTCCAAACAGGCGAAATCAGTGCAAGCGCCGCCGTGCCGCTCGGCCCCTGATACTGTCCGACGACGATCATATCAACAAACGAATAGATCGTACTGATAAACGAGCTGCCAAATGCCGCCGCAAGATACCTGCGATATGTCTTTCGCACATCATCCCGAAGCAGATCCATGTTTCCTCTCATCCTTTCTCCGAAGCAAAACAAAAGCGCCCGGTCCTTCCGAGCGCACTCGACATCTTCTCGACTGCTTGGCTGCGGCCAAGTGTCCTCCGATGATCTACTTTGTTTTCCGCTGCAAAACGTTTCCGTATTTGCCAGATGAAAGTCTATCACATCTTTCATTTTGCGTCAAGGGATCCTATCGGTAGATGCGCACCCGTCCCGAAAACACCCGCGCGATCGTCTCCGCAAGTCCGCTGCTGCCGCCGGACAGGTCGTATACCGTGAGCCGCGATGGCGCCATGCCGACGAGGAGACTCAAAATGCCCTCCTCGGAACAATCCACATATTCGATGCAGGCGTCGGATTCATCCGTCAGCGTGCAGCTGCCGTCCGGGTGCAGGCAGATTGACAGTTCGCCGGCGCTCTCTTCCTGCGGGCTGAGCGCGCGCAAAAGTGCCATAAGCTCCTTGTACTCCCGGCACAGCATTTGATCCGCGGCCGCGCGCTCCACGCAGAGCTGCCAGTCCGCGAGCTGTCCCTGCATCCGAAAGCGCAGATATCCCTCGACATTGATGCACTCTTCCGCCAGGAGGTATTGCAGAAGCTGCGCGCGCACGGGTTCCAGCTTTTCCGAACCGCGCGCGCTTTCCAGCGCGTCCGTCAGGATCTCCTGCTTCTGCTGCAGCGAATACGGGAGCACATCCGTCATACGCGCAAGCTCGAAGTATTGCAGATCCCGGCAGAGCAGCAGCGCGAGCGCTTCCGAAAGCGCAGGCAGCGCCGCCTCGTCCGGCACGCAGATCGTGGCCGCGTTTCCCGTCTGCTCCAGCACGCAGTCCGCGCCGCATTGTTCCAGCCGCCTTGCCAGCAGGCGCCCGAGGTCCACATCATATTGTTCCGTATGTATGGTGCGTGTCACCATGCCGCTTATCCCTCGTTTCCTTCCCGATCCCGCAGACACGTTTCCCTTTCGCGCCCGCCGCCTGTATCATCTTATGCGCAAACGCTCCGATTTGGCATTAGTATCCCCGCCAAGCCGAAAATCTCCCATGGAAGGTTTCGGAAACTTCTTTCCCGCCGTCCCTTGATCACGCTTGACAAAGCAGATGTCTCTGATTATACTATCAACATACTATTTTGGTTGGTAAATGGAGGAAGGAAATGAAGCCGCTTCCGGGATTTCGATGTTGCGTGCGCCCTTTTGCAGCAAACCGCATAAAACGCATAATAGAATGAGAAAGGAACCATCGCAATGTCGAACATCTATACTTCCGCCGATCAGTTGATCGGGAAAACGCCTCTGCTCGCCCTCAAGCATTTGGAGGCCGCATATTCTCTCAAAGCAACCCTCATCGCAAAGCTCGAGTACTTCAATCCGGCCGGTTCCGTCAAGGATCGCATCGCAAAAGCGATGATTGATAAAGCGGAGGCAGCCGGGCTCTTGAAGCCGGGTTCCGTGATCATCGAGCCGACCAGCGGCAATACCGGCATCGGCCTTGCCTCCGTGGCAGCCGCGCGCGGATACCACATCATCATCGTTATGCCCGATACCATGAGCGTGGAGCGCAGGCAGCTGATGCGCGCATACGGCGCGGAGCTCGTTTTGACCGAAGGAGCGAAAGGCATGAAAGGCGCGATCGAGGCGGCGAAAGCCCTCGCTGCGGAGACCCCGAACAGTTTTGTCCCCGGACAATTCGAAAATCCGGCAAACCCGGAGATTCACTTTGCAACCACAGGCCCGGAGATTTTTGCGGATACGGACGGCCGCGTGGACTATTTCGTAGCGGGCATCGGCACGGGCGGCACGATCACCGGCGTTGGCCGCTACTTGAAATCAAAGCTGCCCTCCGTGCGGATCGTAGCCGTTGAACCTAAGGATTCCGCCGTTTTGTCCACCGGTGTTTCCGGTGCGCACAAGATTCAGGGCATAGGCGCAGGGTTTGTTCCGCCCGTACTGGACACCGCCGTATATGACGAAGTGATCCCCGTTCGGAACGAAGATGCGTTTGCCATCGGGCGCGAGATCGGCCGTCGCGAAGGGATCCTCGTCGGTATCTCCTCCGGCGCTGCGGTTTGGGCCGCCATTGAGATCGCCAAACGACCGGAGGCTGCGGGAAAGAACATCGTCGTTTTGCTTCCGGACACGGGCGACAGATATTTGTCCACGCCGATGTTTGCGGAGTGACCGCGTCCCCCGGTTTCCGGAATCCCTGTCATTTTACGCAGCGGCCCGCATACTTGGAATCAAGTATGC
>HF985432.1:20094-39381 GCA_000432015.1 Clostridium sp. CAG:1024
GTATATCGTTTTTATTCCCTGCGTGCAGAGCATTCCCGTGCGGTCGGTTGCAACAGATCGGAAAGCCGAATACCGGAAAAGTACTCTCTTGTCAACGCGTCATATGCTTTCCATACCGGCAGCGTTCTGCACTCTGCCGCTCGAGCGCAGGGCGCCGCATTCTCTTGCAGGCAGGCCACCGACGCAAGATCGCCCTCTGCGCAGCGCAGGATCTCAAACAGCGTATACTGCTCGGGCTCACGCGTCAGCCGGTATCCGCCGCCCTTCCCATGCAGGCCGGAAATCAGGCCCGCATCCCTGAGTGCAGGCAAGATCCGTTCAACATATTTCAGCGACATCCCCTGCCGTTTCACGACTTCTTTCATCGGAATATATCCCGCATCGCGATGCTCCGCCAGATCCAGCAGAATACGAACCGCATATCGACCCTTCGTAGAGATCATGCTCCGTCTCCCTTCGTTTATAGGGTATTGATTATACCACCTCTTCGGTAGGCAAATCAAATGCCGTCCGCAGTTCACTGCCACAAAAGAGACAATATTCTCCACAAAGCAAACAAAGAAACACTATCATCTGTTCAAAATCACGGGGTATGCTATCTACAGAAAATGAAACTGATCGAAAGGAGTTTTCGATATGGAATACAACGATTGGTATGAACGGTATCAAAAATACCAGGCACAGCAAAACCCGCAGCCGAAAAAAAAGAAAGGCGTCAGCATCGCTGCGCTGGTCGCGGCGGTCCTTGTTGCCGCGCTGGTCGCGGGCGTCGCAGGCGGGTTTGTGACAAGCGCATATCTCGGCAAGACGCAGGCCTCCGCTCTGCCGGAACAGCAGCAGGCCGCTCTCCCGGAAAACTCGGATCCACAGCCGGAGAAAAAGCCCTCTGTTCTGACGGAAGCGCCCGCATCCTCACAGGGGAGTTCGCTGCTGCAAAACGGAACCGGCGCCGGATATACAAAAGCACAGATCGTCGAGATCGCCGCTCCCTCGGTCGTCGGCATTGACGTCACGATCCCGAACACGAATTCCGGCTACAACTTTGGCTGGGGCTTCAACTTCGGCGACGGCTCCGCGCAGGAGACGACGGGCGCGGGCAGCGGCGTCATCATCACGAGCGACGGATACATCGTCACCTGCAACCATGTCGTTGACGGCGCTTCCTCCATTAAGGTCACGCTTAATGATGACACGCAGTATGACGCGACGCTGGTCGGCACGGACGAGCGCAACGATCTTGCCATTATCAAGATCGAAGCCTCGGGCCTGACGCCCGCCACACTCGGCGATTCCGACATGCTCACCGTCGGCGAGGACGTCATCGCCATCGGCAATCACTTGGGCGAGCTGCGCGGAACGGCGACCGGCGGCATGATCAGCGCATTGAACCGCGAGGTCAACGTGCAGGGAACCGAAATGGCGCTGCTTCAGCATGACGCAGCAGTCAGCCCGGGCAGCAGCGGCGGCGGTCTGTTCAACAGCAGCGGTTCGCTCATCGGCATCGTGAACGCAAAGGCCAGTTCGAGCAATGCGGAGGGGCTCGGCTTTGCGATCCCGGTCAACAGTGTAAAACAGATCATTGACGACCTGATCAATTACGGCTACGTCAAGGGTCGTGCTTACCTCGGCGTTTACACGCAGAACGTTACGCTGCACTCCGACCGCGGCGGATGGGGCGGCTACTTCGGCGGCTCCGGCACGAGCTGCGTACAGATTGCACAGGTCATGGCAGGCGGTGCTGCGGATCAGGCCGGTATGCAGGCAAACGATCTCATTCTCGCTGTGGACGGTACGGAAATTACTTCAAACGACAAACTTTCCTCCGTCATCGGCGCATACAATGCCGGAGACTCGGCTACAATAACGATACAACGGAACGGCAAGCAAATGGAGCTCACCGTCACCTTCGGAGAGTACACTCCGGACAACTCCTGACCTCGGTCATTCCGTCCTGATGGACGTTTTGACATACGGCACATGAAACTGCCATGTGCTACCCCCAACCATCCTTGTGTACGCAGCGCTGTCCATCCCCCCCGGACAGCGCTGCAACCTTTTGGGGGAGAGCATGCACAAACAGAAAGAGCATCTGCGGGATATTCCACCCTGCGGATGCTTTCTTGTTTCGGCATTCATTCCGTGCTTTACGACGGCAGTTCATGCGGTTTTCGCTGCACGACGCAGCATACGCCCCGTGCTATTCGCGATAGGCGGCAAGGATCTCTCCGAAATAGACCGTATGGGGATCGCCGTCCGGCGTCGCCTGATTGTCTCCATAATAACGTCTGCGATAGTCGGCATCCATATGCTCGAGTTCGCTTTCCGTTTTGAACACGACGCGGCACTCAAACTGCAGCGAACAACCGGCAAGCCCGTCCTCGCCGCCGGCCGCTGCCGGAAGCAGCGAAAGCCCCAGTTCCTTCATTTTATCCGTATCCCGCCCCGAACGTTTTCCGCAAAAAGCAAGCTCTTCCTTCATGGTGTCCGCTTTCGGCACGCTGACGGTAAACCGCCCCGTTTTCTCAATGAGGCTGTGACTATACCTGCTCTTACGGACAAACACCGTGCAGATCGGTTTTCCCCATACGACACCGAATTGACACCAGCCGATCGTCATCGGGTTCCCCTGCACCATGAGAAAGGCCCCCTTGGGCATTTGCGTTTCCGCTTCCTGAAACAACGCTTTGTAATCGCAGCTCTGCATGAATCCTGTGCTCCTTTTCCATTTTGTATACAATTTAATTTTAGCACGCTGTCTGCACCCCTGTAAAGTGCGTGAAAATCAGCTTCTATCGCAAAAGAAATCCACAAAACCGCTTGACAAAAAACATATGAGCGGTTTATCATATGAATCGTAAAACATATGAATGATATTTCATATGAACGGAGGTGCATCTATTTTGACGCGCTGCGGCCAACACAGTCACGAAGCCATTCTCGACAAAGTAAGGCACGACCTTCCGACCGACGAGCTGCTGTTCGATCTTTCAGATCTGTTCCGGATCTTTGGCGACACGACGCGCATTAAGATCCTGTTCTCACTCTTCGAATCGGAAATGTGCGTTTGCGCTATCGCGGAGCTGCTCGGCATGACACAATCGGCCATCTCGCACCAGCTCAAAACATTGAAGAACGCAAACCTTGTCGGCAACCGGCGCGAGGGAAAAACGATTTACTACTACTTGTCAGACGACCATGTGCGAGCGATCATCGCGCAGGGCTTTGAACACTTGATTGAAGAAAGGAATGAAACAAAATGAAGAAGGTATTTCGCATTGAGGATCTCGACTGTGCATACTGCGCGGCAAAGGTAGAAGACGGCATTCGGAAGATCGACGGTGTAAAGGAAGTGCACCTTAGCTTCATGACGCAGAAGCTCACCATCGAGGCGGACGACGACGTGTTCGACGAGGTCATGCGCGAAGCCGTCAAGGTCGCGAAGAAGGTCGAGCCGGACTGCCGGATCGTTCTGTAAGGCCATGAGCAGAAAGCAAAAGCGGGCGCTCGCCCGCATTCTCGTTGCCGCGGCGTTGACGATCACGTTTGCCCTTCTCCCGCTGACCGGCATCTGGCGTTTCATCGTGTTTGTGGTTCCGTACCTGATCTCCGGCTACGACGTACTTCTGAGCGCTGCGCGCAGCATTCTGCGCGGTCAGGTTTTTAACGAAAAATTTCTCATGTCGATCGCCACGATCGGCGCGTTCTCCATCGGCGAATATGCTGAAGCTGCCGGCGTCATGATCTTCTATCAGATCGGAGAACTCTTCCAGAGCATCGCCGTCGGAAAGAGCCGCAAGTCCATCGCGCAGCTCATGGACATTCGCCCGGATTACGCGGTTGTTGTCCGGAACGGCGTCGAAACGACCGTCGATCCCTCCGAGGTCGCGCTCGGGGAAACGATCGTCGTGCGCCCCGGAGAACGCATTCCTCTGGACGGTGAGATCACCGACGGCAAAACCTCGGTCAACACCTCTGCACTGACGGGCGAGAGTCTGCCCGTTGACAGATGCGCAGGCGACAAGGTCATCAGCGGTTCGATCAATCTTTCCGGTGTGATCCGTGTCCGGGTCGAAAGCGTCTTTGCCGAGAGCACGGTACAGAAAATTCTGGAGCTCGTGGAAAACGCTTCCGAGAAAAAAGCGCACGTTGAGGGATTCATCACCCGCTTTGCGCGTTGGTACACGCCGTGCGTTGTCGTCGGCGCAGTTCTTCTCGCTTTCATCCCGCCGCTGTTCTTCCACGGCGTTTGGGTCGAGTGGGTGCGGCGCGCGCTGATCTTTCTCATGGTTTCCTGTCCCTGCGCGCTGGTCGTGTCCGTTCCGCTCTCCTTCTTCGGCGGCATCGGCGGCGCGTCTCGTGAAGGCATCCTGATCAAAGGTGCAAACGACCTTGAAACGCTCGCGGGCATCGATACCGTTGTGTTCGATAAGACAGGGACGCTCACAAAGGGCAGCTTTGCCGTCACCGCCATTCATCCGACCGGCATCACGGAGGCGGAGCTGCTCGACATTGCGGCCGCCGCAGAAAGCTACTCGACGCATCCGGTCGGTGAATCCATCGTTGCGGCGCACAAGGGGCATATCGATACCTCCTGCATCGCGTCCGTCACGGAAATCGCCGGTCATGGGCTCTGCGCAGTCATCAGCGGCCGTACCTTCTATGTCGGCAACGGTGCGCTCATGGAGCAAGCGGGCGCCGCTTGGCATGAGTGCCATCAGACGGGAACGATCATCCATATTGCGGAGAACGACACCTACCTCGGTCACATCGTCATCAGCGACGAAGTCAAGCCGGACGCAGCCGAAACCATACGGTCGCTTCGCAAGCTGGGCATCAAGCGCACGGTCATGCTGACGGGCGACGCTCCGGCAGTTGCCGCGAAGGTTGCGGAAGAGACGGGGGTGGACGAATTCTACGCTTCGCTTCTGCCCGCGGACAAAGTCTCGCGCGTGGAATCGCTCCTTGCAAACGGAGCGCGTCTCGCCTTTGTGGGCGACGGCATCAACGATGCGCCTGTGTTGACGCGTGCAGACGTCGGCGTCGCCATGGGCGCGCTGGGCAGCGACGCGGCGATCGAATCCGCAGACGTCGTGCTCATGGACGACAAGCCCTCGAAGCTCCCGCTCGCAATCGCAATCGCGCGGCGTACCGTTCGGATCGTCCGCGAGAACATCACGTTCGCGCTTGCAGTCAAAATCGGCATTCTGGTCTTGACCGCATTTGGCCTCACAAACGTTTGGATCGCGATGTTCGGCGACGTCGGTGTTCTGGTCATCGCAATCCTGAACGCCATACGCGCCATGTTCCGCGTCAAGCAGTGAGCCTGACCCGCCGCATAAAGAATCCCCCGGATCATTCTCGAACTGAGCCGGGGGATTTTCTATTCTGTTCTATCAGTCTGCAAGTTCCGCCACCGGTATGCCAAGTTCCGCAGCCTGCTGCCGCATCAGTCGTCTGCGTACGGTCAGCGTCAGCACGAAGTGGACCAATGCCGTCAATCCCCAAGAGACCGGATAGGAAAGATACACCGTTTCGATCACGGGATCCAGCGGGAAAATGAGCCATATCCAAATCACGCGCAGCAGGCACGAGCCGATCAGCGACACGACCGTCGAGGTGATCGACCGGCCAAGCCCGCGCAGAAAACCGGATCCCGTTTCCATAAAGGCGAGAAGGAAGTAACACGACAGCATAATGAAGCAGCGTATCATCGCCGTTTCGACCGCAAGTTCGCTCGTGATATACAGTCCGATGATCTGCCGCCGCAGCAGCAGGATGAGCGCTGCGCCAAAAACGGCGATCGTTGCCGTAACAAAATAACAGTTGCGCATGACCGAGCCGATCCGCTTATACTTCCGTGCACCGTAATGCTGGCTTGTAAACGTCACAGCCGCCTGGGAGACGGAATTCGTCGCCGTATACAGGAAGCCCTCAATGCTCGAACCCGCGGCATGTCCGTCGATGATCTCCGAGCCGCCGGGACAGGTCGAATTATTGATCCCGATGATCGTGGACTGGATCAGCATATTGGAAAGCGAAAACAGCGCGCCCTGCACGCCCGCGGGAAGCCCGTCATGGATGATCTCGCCAAGCGCAGACTTATCCACATGCAGCCGTCGAAGCGAAAGGTGGCACCAACCGGTGTCGTTGCGCAGGCGTATGGTCAGCAGAACCACGGAAACGGCATTGGAGATCACCGTTGCGATGGCCACGCCGTCCACTGACATGCCGAAGCACAGCACGAAAAGGAGATTCAACACTACGTTCAGCAACCCGGTACAGGTCAAAATGAACAGCGGCGTGCGGGTATCCCCCTGCGCGCGCAGGATCGAGATCATGAAATTCGCAAGCGCCAGAAACGGCGTTCCGATAAAATAAATCATCGTATACAGCGACGCAAGATCAAGAATATGTCCCTCGTCGCCCATTGCTTCGAGAACCGGACGGCTGATAAACAGGCCGATCGCCGCACAGACGAGCCCCGAAACCAAGGCAACGATGAGCGAGGTGTGCACGGCATGCGACGTGGCCGTGCGGTCGCCGCGGCCGATGTTCCGTGCAACGACGACGCTCGTTCCGACCGCAAAGCCGGAAAACACATTCAGAACAAGATTGATCATGGCATTCGTCGTTCCGATCGCACCGATCGCGCCGTCTACGCCGGAAAGGCCGACAATAATCATATCTGCGGCCGAATAGCAGGTTTGCAGCAGATTGGTCAGCATGAGCGGCAGAGCGAATGCAAAAATTTTGCCGAGCAGCGGCCCTTCAAGCATATTCATTTCCCCGGTCTGCATCCGTATCTTTCGCATCATAATCGTTCTTTCCTCCAGCGTAATGATAGATTTTACTGTATTCCGCAGGAATTGTCAACATCATGGATCGCCTGCGAAAACGGGCGATAAAAACGCCCGGACATTCTCTTTGTCCGGGCATTCCCGCCTTTCGGCTGCGCTTCGTCCACGCTCATTTCTCACCGTCGCTGCAGCGCGTCGATAGGCGTCATGCGGCTTGCTTTGCTTGCCGGGTAGCTCCCAAAGATCACGCCGATCAGGACGCAGAACAGCAGCGCGCCCACAGCGGCGCTCCACTCAAGCCGTACATTGAGATTCGCGATCAGACCAAACGCCCGCAAGCCGAGCGCGGATACACCGAGCCCGATCAAGCCGCCGAGGATCGAGAGCGTACAGGCTTCGATCAGGAATTGCGACATGATGTCCGCTCTGCGTGCGCCGATGGCCTTGCGTATGCCGATCTCACGCGTTCGTTCCGCAACGGATACGAGCATGATGTTCATAATACCGATCCCGCCGACGAGCAGGGAGATCGCCGCAATACCGCCCAGCATAAGCGAGACTTTGCTCATTACGCTGTCCAGCGTATCCAGCAATGCCGACATATTCAATACGCTGTACGCGTCCTCATCGCCAGTCTTTGCATAAAGAAACGCTTCCGTCATGGATTGCGCGAGTGCTACGTCATTCGACGAAGCGGCCTGTACGTAGCAGGTCGAAACGGATGCGGAATCCGAGATGCGCTGCGCCGTTGTGAGCGGGATAAGCACACGCGCGTCGAGCGATCCGGTAAAATCCGTGCCACTCTCCTCCAACAGGCCAACGGCCGTGAAGGTGCGGTTGCTCATCTGAAATGTCTTTCCGATCACGTCATAGCTTTCAAACAGTTCCTCCGCGATCTCGGTGCCGATCACCGCGACATTCGTGCGCCATTCCAGATCCGTGGGCTGGATCCCGCGGCCCGCTTGCAGCGCAATATCGGCAATTTCCTGGTACTCCGCCGTTACGCCGATGCCGGAAGCGGAAACGTATTCCGAGCCGCTGCGTGCCGTGCCGTTGACGGCCAGATACGGAGCGACGCCCTTGATCGCGTCATACTGCGTCAATTCCATGTAATCGTCGCTCTTAAGCTTGACATCGTCATCCGTCACCATGACTGTAAGCAGGTCGGAACCCATAGAGGAGATAGCGTCCGTGATCGACGAGGTCGTACTCTCCGCGATCGACATCAGCATGACCACGCTCACAACGCCGATGATAATGCCGAGCATCGTCAGAAACGAACGCATTTTGTTTGCAAGCGTTGAACGCACGGCAAGCTTCAGGGTATTAAAGAACATCGTCATAAGCCTGACGGCACCTCCTCACGCGTTTCATACAACCGGCCGTCGTGAACATAGACCGTGCGTCCGGCCATGTCGGCCACCTCCTGATTGTGTGTGATCAAGACGATGGTATGGTCCCGCTCTGCAAGGTCGCAGATCAGCCGCATGATCTCCGTACCGGAGCGGCTGTCCAGATTTCCCGTTGGCTCGTCTGCAAGAATGACCTGCGCGCCGGAGGCAAGCGCCCGCGCGATCGCCACGCGCTGCTGCTGTCCGCCGGACAGCTGTGACGGCCGATGCTGCATTCGTTTGCCGAGCCCGACCAGCGTCAAGGCGTCCTGCGCGCGCTCCCGGCGTTCACGTTCGCCGACCTTTTGGTAAATCATGGGAAGTTCTACGTTTTCAAGCGCGCTCATCTGATCGAGCAGATTGAATTGCTGAAAGACGAATCCGATCTTTTCGCTCCGAATGCGAGAGAGTTCCCGGTCATTGCAGTCCGCAATATTGACGCCGTCCAGGATATATGTTCCCGCATCCGGCAGATCCAGGCAACCCATCACATTCATCAGCGTCGTTTTTCCCGAACCGGACGGGCCGCAGATCGCCACAAATTCGTGTGGCCGCACGTGCAGCGACACATCCGCCAGCGCGTGGACAGCTTCATCGCCCACATAGTAGGTTTTTGAGATATGTTGTAGTTGCAGCATGGCGAGCGTTCCTCAGTTTCTCGGACGCTGTCCGTTTTCAGGCCGTTCCCCGCCAAAGTCTCTGCCTTCAAAACCGCCGTCGGACGCAATAAACCCGCCGCCCGGCATCTCGCCGACCGTCATGCCGGGAAACTGCACCGCGTCGCTGTCGGGCATATAAACCGCCGTGGTCTCCAGCGTTTTCTCATACAGTAGATCGCCTGCGCTGAGGCCCTCGGCCGTAATCACGAGGTATGTGCCGTCCGACATGCCCGTTGTGACGGAGACATGTTCAAGATTCGCTTCGTCGACCTGCTCTGCCGGAACGCGCTCGCCTTCGAGGGCGGTCTCCGGCGCGCGCAGCACGTAGGCCTGTCCGTTTTCATACCGTACTGCACCGACGGGAACGATCAGGCTCGTTCCGCTCGTCGCCGTCGTGATCTCGGCGGAAGCGCTCATACCGGGGTATGCGCCCGCGATCGGCTCTGTCGTGATCGTGGCGGTATAGGTCGTAACATAGCTGCCGCTTCCCGCATAGGACAGATTCGTGACCCTACCGGAAAAGCTCTGCCCTTCCAAAGCATCCAGCGTGATCTCGACCGCCTGCCCGAGCTGCACGGAGGCAAGATCCAGTTCGTCGATCGAAAGCTGCAATGTATACCCGTCCGTTCTGGTAAACACGCAGAGCGCGTCCCCTTCGGCCACTTCATCACCCGCCTGCACGGAGAGCTCGGCAAGAATACCGTCAAAGTCCGATGTGATCGTGAGCGCGTCTTCCAGCGTTTCGATCTGCTTTCGGAGTTCCGTTTCCTTTGCTTTGCGCGTTTCATAAGCGCTTGTCGGCGCACCGGCTCTCAGTGTAAACAGCTTCTCGCCCTTTGCAACCTTTTGGTTCTCCGTCACGAGCACGGCATCAATGCATCCCGCATCTGCGCGCACGATCACATAATCGGAGACTTCAATCCTGCCGCTGCCAAGCGCTTCGCCCTCCGCCGTCTCCGCAGAGGCCGGCGTGCCGCAGGCATACCCTGCATCCTCAAACAGGATGTCCGCTTTTCCGTCGGAAACGGAAACGACCGTCGCTTTGGTCTTCGTGCCGTCCACATCTACAATGACTTCCCGATATGCGGTCAAACCCTCAGGGGCGTCGATCGTGAGTTTCATTTTTCCATCGGTCGCGATCACACAGAGATACCCAAAACTCTCCGCGGCATCGCCCGCCGCCGCACGAATATCCTTAACGATCCCCGCTCTCGGCGCGGTCACGTTCAGGTTTGTTCTATCGTGCGTCGTTCCGGCAAGCTGGTTCTGCACCGCAGCAAGCTGTACATACAGCGTATCCAATTCCGATTTGATCGTTTCGCTCGTCAGCCGCAGTACGGGTTCGCCGGCCGCCACCGTTTCGCCCGGTGCTTTGAGTACGGCCTCCACTCTTCCGTCCCCTGCCGCGGTCACCGTCGTTTGTTCCCGTGCAGACAGTGTGCCGCTGCCGCTGATGGTCGTCTTGATCTCCCCTTCAGAGACCGCGACCGCGCGAAATTCCTCGACACTCACATCCGATTCGCCCTTTGACAGGCCTGTATACAGCAGGATTACGGCAATGACAACGGCCATCGCGGCAACGCCGGACACGATCCAGCTGCGGATCCGTTTTTGTCTGCGCTTTTTCTCTCTCGCCGCGATGAAGGCGTTATCGTTTTGTTCCATAAAAGCCAAACCTCCTTCTTGAGTTCGCCACCTATCTTAACCAAAATCTATGGCAGAAACAAGGCGCGAGGCTGTTGAGAATATGGTGCTTTACGTCAGATCCCGCTGCGATTATGGTATAATGGAATTCGTCTTTGGAGGTGGAGCGATGTATCCCGAAACAGAACGGTTATATATGAGAAAACTGGCGCCGTCGGATCACGATGCGCTTTGTGCGATCCTGCAGGACGAAGCAACGATGTATGCCTATGCGGGCGCTTTCTGCGACGCAGAAGTCAAGGAATGGCTCGACCGCCAACTTGCGCGGTATAGAAAATGCGGATTCGGGTAATGGGCCGTCGTTTTGAAAGAATCCGACGAGCTGATCGGGCAGTGCGGGCTCACCATGCAGCCGTGGAAGGATACGGAGGTGTTGGAGATCGGCTATCTATTCAATCGAAAGTTTTGGCATCAAGGCTATGCGACCGAGGCGGCCGCCGCCTGCAAGCAATACGCATTTGAAGTTCTGAACGCCGAAGAGGTGTGCTCTATCATCCGCGACATGAATCTTCCGTCGCAAAACGTTGCAAGGCGAATCGGCATGACTCCCGTGGATTCCTGGATAAAACACTACCGCGGCATCGACATGCCGCACGACCGTTTCGTTGTCACGCGCTGACACGCCGTTCGCTTGCCGGCCAAGGCGCCGCGTTTCTGCGGGCAGCCCCGTCATAAATGGGGCTATTCATGAGACTGGGGTTTGCTTTTTTGTCACAATTCCTGTATCATGTACGGGTAACACTTTGGGAGGGATGAGCAAATATGCGAAAAGACGGAAAGCGAGTCAAAAACGCGGAACCGATGTATGCAATCGTGCCGTATATTCTGGAGAAACGGTACGACGCCATGAATATGATCGAGTTGGACTTCCCCGTCGCGCCCATGCAGGAGTATCTGAACCGCAAGCGCAAGGAAGGCTACGAAATGTCGCATCTCGGCATCGTGATCGCGGCGTATCTGCGGGCGGCCGCGGAATACCCCATGCTGAACCGTTTCATCATGAACAAGCGGATCTATGCGCGCAACGAGTTCACGGTCGGCATGGTCGTTCTGAAGCCCGGCCAGGGCGAAGGCACGATGTCAAAGATGTACTTTGACGTTTCGAACACCATCTATGACGTTCACCGCATCATGAACGAGTACATTGAGGCAAACCGCCAATCAGGAGACAACAACGCGACCGACGACATCATGCGCAAGCTCCTTGCCATTCCTGGACTATGCAACCTCGGCGTAGGTCTGTTCAAGCTGCTCGATAAGTACGGTCTGCTTCCGCGCAAGGTCATCGAAGCCAGTCCGTTCCATATCAGTCTTGGTATCACGAACCTTGCGAGCATCCGCACGAACCACATTTATCACCACGTTTACGAATTCGGCACAACGAGCGTATTCGTCTCCATGGGCAATCTGCGTGAGGTCCCGGTCCGCAAACACGGCGAAGTCGTATTCGAGCGCTGCATTCCCATGGGCATCGTTATGGACGAACGCATCTGCTCCGGCAGCTATTTTGCAAAGGTCTGCCAGCGTCTCAAGCAGTACCTCGCAAATCCCGCTCTGCTTGAAGTGCCCCCCGCCGTCATCAACCGCGATTTCTGAGCTGCTGCAAACGCAAGCCGGAGCTGTTCTGTTCATGTGCAGCTCCGGCTTTTCTTTGTTTCAATGCCCGCGATGTTTCTCTTTCCGTTTTTGCTGGCGCAGCAGAAACAGTCGTTCCTGCTCCTGCTCCCGCTCTTCACGGTTTCTGATCTTTCGCTCTATCTTCCCCTGCTCCTGTTGGAGCTTAAGCGCTTGCTGCGCTTTTGCGCCGAGTCCCCGAGCCTCCGTTTGACGCTCGGCGGCACGCTTCATGCGTTTAGGGTTTATGCGCCGTGTCTCCTGCACTTCCGTTTCAAGCGAAGGACTGAATCGCAATTTGTAAACATCTTGCAAGAGCCATGCCTGCACCTCCGCATCCCGCGGTTCAGCACCAAACACGACCTTTGCCGCCTCATAGCGTCCGCCGCATTCCCGTTCGTACAATCCGATCCAAAATGGGTCGGCAAACAAGACCGTGAGTTTCACCGCGGCCTGCTCCATCTTCCGTTTCCTCCTTATCTCTAAAAACATTGCAGAGAGCGGACAACCAAGGAGGCAGGTTACTGACGGCATTCGCCGCGTCCGGACTACCAACCGGACTGTGTTTTTCTCTTTGCAGGGCAATCATACCACACCGTGTCCCCGTGCGGCAAGCGCGATCACGCCTGCGCATTGCCCAATCTAAAACGCCGAGGCAGGATGAATTCCCGCTCGGCGCAGATCACATCAAATTCCGTTCACTTTGTTTTACAGCACCTTGGACAAGAAGGTTTTCAGACGTTCGTTTCGGGGATGATCAAAGAGTTCCTTCGGCGTATTCCGCTCCTTGATCTCTCCCTCATCCATGAACAGCACGCGACTTGCCACCTCACGGGCAAATCCCATCTCATGCGTCACGATAACCATGGTCATGCCCGCCTCCGCAAGCTCGCGAATGAGATCCAGCACCTCGCCCACCATCTCCGGGTCAAGTGCAGAGGTCGGCTCGTCAAACAGCATCACTTCCGGGTTCATAGCGAGCGCCCGTACGATTGCGATCCGCTGCTTTTGGCCGCCGGACAACGTTGCGGGATACGCCTTGGCCTTATCTGCGAGTCCGATACGCTCGAGCAGTTCCATTGCTTTCACTTCCGCCGCGGGCTTGTCCATGCGCTTGAGCTGCACCGGCGCCAGCATAATATTGTCCAGGATCGTCAGGTGCGGAAACAAATTGAAATGCTGAAACACCATGCCCATGCGCTGCCGCACCGCGTTGATGTCCGCGCCCTTATCGCTGATGCAGTCGCCTTCAAACCAGATCTCACCGCTCGTGGGGCGTTCAAGCAGGTTCAGACAGCGCAAAAATGTGCTCTTTCCGCTGCCGGAGGGGCCGATAATCGCCACCTTTTCGCCGCGCTGTATGGTTTCGGAGACGCCTTTGAGCACCTCGATAGAATGAAAGGATTTCACAAGATTTTTAGTTTCGATCACTGCGCGCCAGCCTCCTCTCAATGGATTTTTGCACCTGCGTCAAGCCGATGACGATGATGAGATACACGATCGCAACTACGACGAGCGGAACGATATTGAACACGCGCGTCTTGATGGAATTTGCGGCCATGGTCATGTCGCGCACCGCAATGTAGCCAGCGACCGACGTCTCCTTGACCAGTGCGATAAACTCGTTGAACAGCGCGGGCAGGATATTCTTGATCGCCTGCGGCAAAACGATGAGCCGCATCGTCTTACCCTCGGAAAGCCCAAGCGACCGTCCCGCCTCCGTCTGCCCGATGTCTACGGATTTGATCCCACTGCGGATGATCTCCGAAACATACGCGCCGGAGTTGATGCCAAAGCCCACAAAGCAGGCAAACGTCCCCTTTGTCCAGACGGTAATGCTGTAGATAATGAGCAGCTGAAGGATGATCGGCGTTCCGCGAATGACCGTAGTGTAAAAATCGCAGATTGCTGCACCGATCCTCCAGCCGATCCCGTGCCGGATCGCGGCATAGTACTTAACGACGGCGATGAGCGTACCGATCGCAAGCCCGATCGCGCAAGCGACCAGAGCGATCGTGATCGTGTTGCCGAGACCTTCAAGGTAGATGAGGTATCTGCCCTTGGCGATCACCGCGTTGTAGAGCTGTTCCCAAAATGACTGCATGTTTGCCGATCCCTTTCTCCCAAGTATACAGACCGCAATTCTGCCGAGACGCTTCCGCGCCCCGGCAGAACGGTTTTATGCCTGTTATTTCGATCAATACGCATCTGCGTCGAACGACGCCATGTGCAGATCAAACTGCTGATCGATCGTTCCGTTCTCCATGTTCTCCTTCAACACTTCGTTGATGAGCGCGAGGAAGTCCTCCTGTCCCTTTGCAACGCCGAGGGCTATGTCCTCTTCGGAAATCAGGCCGAGCAGCTCGATCTTATCCGCATTCTGCTTGACGATGTATTCCGCAGGCAGCACATCGATGATCGCCGCGTCCGCATTGCCGGAGACAACTGCCTGTCCCGCTTCTACCATGCCTTTGAACGGCAGGACCTCTGCGCCTTCCACGTTCTCCGTGGCGTATGCGTCGCCCGTAGTGCCGAGCTGCACCGCGATCTTCTTTCCGGCAAGATCGTCAAACGATTTGATATCCGAGCCGACGGGAACGATCACCTGAAGCCCCATTTTGATATATGTATCGGAAAAATCAATGGATAGTTTTTTCTCATCCGTTGCCGTCATGCCCGCGGCGATCATGTCGCCCTTGCCGCCGACCAATGCTTCAACGAGAAGATCAAAGTCCATGTCTACGATCTCCAGCTCAACGCCGATCTTATCCGCGATGAGCTTCGCAATGTCGGCATCCACGCCGACGACCTCGCCGTCGTCCCCGATATACTCAAAGGGCGGGAAGGTAGCATTCGTCAACACGACGAGCTTTCCGGCCTCTTTGATCTTATCGATCGTAGGCGTAGCGGAATCGGCAGAAACATCGGACGCGGGTTTCGAGGCCGAGCAGGCGGCAAACGATGCGAGCATTGCAATCGCCAGCAGTACAGCAAACAGTTTTTTCATCTTGGTATCCTCCCATAACAATTCTCTTTGGTTCCGTGGGAGGCTTGCTCCCTGCCGAACTTGTGAGGTCATTATACTCTGTAAATTTATACATGTCAATAGCATATTTCACATATTTTATACAAAATTACACGAAAATTATGTATATTTGATGTATATTTCGTGCGGTATTCTTTCTGGGCATATGTAAAAATGTCCCGGACGGCAAAGCCGTCCGGGACGTTGATTCTCACGCCGTGATCGCCTTATGCTTCCGGCTCGATCAGGCCGTAATTTCCGTCTTTTCGGCGATACAAAACATTGATCTGCTCCGTGGCTGCATTTTGAAAAACATAAAAGGAATGCCCGAGCAATTCGATTTGCAGCATGGCCTCCTCCTCGCTCATGGGCTTAATATTGAACCGCTTGACACGAACAATGCGCGGTCCTTCCTCTTCGTCATAGTCTTCAAACGCTTCGGCGTACACCGGTTCGTCAAATTTAAAAGCGCCGGAACGCAGGCTCTTTTCGAGTCTGGTACGGTGACGCAGAATCTGCTTTTCAATCTTATCGAGGACGTTGTCCACAGAGGCGTACATATCGCCCGTAATCTCCTCGGCGCGAATGATGCCGCCCTCGTACGGAATTGTAACTTCCGCGATATGGCGGTTCCGCTCAACGGAAAGTGTGACCTGTGCCTCCGTATCCTGCGGAAAATATCGCTCAAGCTTTGCGACCTTCTTTTCTACCATGTCGCGAAGGTAGTCGGAGATTTCCAGGTTCTTTCCAAAGATGGCAATACGCATAGTGTTCTCTCCTTTTGGGCACAAGATTTGAAATGACTGTTTCGGATAGGTTCTGCTGTGCCTCGCTTTTATATTCGCCCCTGGGTGGCCTTTTCCCTGCTTTTTTGCGGACGGGAATCCGGCATTCACGGATTGCTAATTCCTTCGTAACAGGAATTTCACTTTTCTACCATTGTCAGGACAAAGCCGTATAGTATCTTATCATCAGAGCAAGGAACAAGGAACGATACCCCCCAATATTACCTCCCATCCCATCCCAAGGAAAAGCGCCTCCGAAAACCCGGAGGCGCTTTTCTTTGCGCAGCGGCGCGCAACGCATACGAAGCCGCTCATTTTCCCATCAGCTTCAACAGCGCTTTGACGTCCGGACCGCCGCTGCCGTTGTTCCCGCCGTTTGCATTGCCAAGCAGCTGCATAAGCTGCACCAGCGTCTCCATATCGGGCACGTTCTGTTTCTGCTGCGGGCACGACGGCGGAGGCGGCGGACACGGCGGCTTTTCCGGTCCTTGAGGCATCGGAACGCAAAGCCGTGCCGCGATCTCTCGAAGCATCCCATCCGGCAATACCGGTCTCAGTCCTGTAAGGTAACATGCGGCGCCCTCTTTGCCGCGCTGTTCGAGGATATATCTTCCAAGCAGCACCGCGTGGCCGATCGGCGTATCCTGTCCGCACGCCTGCTGCTCCGCAGGCCGTTTGGGAAACTCTCCCGCCGAGTATCGTTGCATACGCATTCCCCCCCTATCACTGTATCCTATGCGGGCGGCACGTTTTTCGGAACCGGTGCATAAGATAGTTTCTGAGGTGATACGGCATGAAACGGCAGCTTCGGGATTTCGGAATAGAAGGCAGACCCGCGCCGCAGACGGAGGAAGAGACCGTGCAGTCGCTTTACGACGCTTACCAGGGCAAAAGCGAGGCGGAACTCATGCGGGCGCTGTCCGGCATGAGTGCAGAAGAAAAGGCGCAGCTATCCGCCTTTCAAGCGGAGCTTGCGCCCATGCTTTCCGCTGCGCAGCGGGAAAAACTGTCTGCGATCCTCCGCGCGCTCAATATGTGAGCGGCGGACGGTAATGCTCGAAGATGATCGCGTCATACTGTTGTGTCAGCTTGTCGTGATCGTCTTCGGGCCGCGCTGTCCACGCAACACGCATGGCCCCCATCGCTTCCGACAGGCGGACAAGCAGCGGCTTTTTCCCGACGCGATAGGCGATGAACTGCGGATGCGTCAAGCAGTTCATGAGCAGGCGGCTCGCCACAAACGACAGATGCCACGGCAAGCCCTTGATCGAATATCGCATCTGTTCGGAAAGCTGTCCGCGCAGTACCTCCGGCGCGTTCCGATAAAACCAACGCACGATATGCGGGTCGAAGCTCTCCACGCAGTATGCCCCGCCATATGTCAGCAGCATCTCGCGCGTCAAACGGCACAACGTCCCGACATCGCCGCCGGTCTTGAGCTCAACAATCATCGGAATGCGTCCAGCGATCGTATCAAGCACCTCGGAGAACAACGGTATCGTATGCTCTGTCCCGAATAGGCGCATCTGCTGCAGTTCCTCAAAAGAATATGCATCGACCCGTGCGTCAACGCCGCAGGCCCGCAGCAGCGTGTCGTCATGAAACACCACGATCTGCTTGTCCCGCGTGAGCTGCACGTCGAGCTCCACGCCGTATCCGGCTTCCGCCGCCGCATGGAACGCGGCAAGCGAATTCTCCGGAACGGTCTGATCCTTCTCATATAACCCGCGATGCGCGAACGTACGGTGCTCAAACAGCGCTCTCTGCGCGTCCGTACTGCGTCCGGGCCTGACCGCCAAAACGATGAGGAGCAAAATCAAAACGATCAGTACAAGAAGCAACCACATAAACGCATCCCTCCAATGCTTGTTATTATACGCCGAATGCGGTAAGATGTATAGAAGCAAGACAAATCCCGCAAGCTTTTTACTGACATCGAAGGAGTATGGCCGCATGAAACTCAATTATAAAAGAACGATCTTTGTTGGATTCGCCTTTTTCCTGATCTGCACCTTTTGGCAGGCTTACGACACCATCATTCCGAAGATCCTTGTTGATCAGTTCGGCATGTCGCAGGCAGGCTCCGGCGTGGTCATGGCACTGGACAACATTCTCGCGCTGTTCATGCTTCCGCTGTTCGGCGCGATATCCGACCGCTGCACAAGCCGGCGCGGCCGTCGAACGCCCTTCATTATTATTGGTACGATCGTCGCTTCCGTGATGCTCGTTGTTCTGTCCTTTGTGGACAACAAACAGCTTTCCAACATTGCGGACGTTTCCGTCATTGACGATCCCGCTTCGCTCGCCGCGCTGTACGAGGCGGAGCAGGACCACGCCCTCAAAACGCCGGACGGTACGGAGTTCGTTCTCAGCGAACGCTTTACCTCCGAAGAATTTTCCGCGATTCGGAGCCAGATCGAGCAAAACGGCAAGCTCGTCACGAACCCGGATTATACGAACTACGTCGTTCCCGCGCGTCAGAACTATGCCTGGCAATGTACGGCCAAAGCGCCCGGAACCCTCGTTCTATTCCTCTGCATCCTGCTCGTCATTCTCATTGCAATGGCGATCTTCCGTTCGCCGGCCGTTGCGCTCATGCCGGATGTGACGATCAAGCCTCTGCGCAGCAAGGCAAATGCCGTCATCAATCTCATGGGCACGGCGGGTGGCATCATCGTTCTTGCCCTCGGCATGGCGTTCGCAACCGGCAGTATCAGGAACTCGCTCATGAGCTACACCGCGTTCTTCTCCATCGTGGCGGGTATCATGCTCGCGGCGCTCGGCGTGTTTCTCTGGCAGGTCAATGAGCCGAAATTTGCAGCCGAAATGGAAGCGGAAAGCAAAAAATACCACATCGATGAAACGCCCGGAGACGAAGCCGCAAAGGGGGACCGCAAGCTCTCCCGCGGCGAATTGGCTTCTCTGCTGCTCATTCTCGCCTCCGTTGTGTTCTGGTTCATGGGATACAACGCCGTAACGTCGAAATACTCGGTCTATGCGGGCAAAGTGCTGTCGCTCGACTATAACAGCACGCTTATGATCGCAAACGTTGCGGCGATCATTTCCTATCTGCCGGTCGGCCTTGTCGCAAGCAGGATCGGTCGTAAAAAGACCATTCTTGCCGGTATCGTCATGCTGGCGTCCGCATTCTTTGTGGCATCCTTCCTGCGCGAGGGCAGCAGTGCGCTTCTCATGAACTGCATGTTCGCGCTCGCGGGCATCGGCTGGGCGACGATCAACGTGAACAGCTTCCCGATGGTGGTCGAGCTGTCCCGCGGCGGTGACGTCGGCAAGTACACCGGCTTCTACTAT
>HF985432.1:39523-51416 GCA_000432015.1 Clostridium sp. CAG:1024
TCTTTGTGCGTCACGGCGACAGCCGCCCGGCGCAGGTCGAGAGCCGGCTTGAGGCTTTTGCGGACAACGACTGATCCGCCGCCTCCCGCTGCAGGCGGCAAGGGCGCAGTCCGGCTTTTTAAGCGAATGCTACATATATCGGCTTTACTGGTACGCCTATTTCTTCCAAAGACCGCAGCACTCGTGAGGTATTCGGAGATTATATCGACATCTACGATTTGAAACAGATACCTTTGAACCGGATACTTTGGATATTACATTCTTACACAGAGGAGTGATTGGTGTTTCAAAGGTTGGATATGTTCTGTAAAGCGAGGTGTGATTGAATGGACGATAACGAAATCAAAAAGCGGCTTGCCAGTCGTGCTGCTGAATATATGATGTTCAAGGACGATGAAGAAGATACCGAAGCTCCGTCGGATACTTCTTCTGCCGGTAATGTTATTGTGTTTCCTGATTTTGAAAAGCTGAAAAATGAAGTCGAGAAAATGCGTACCGAATTATCAATGCTTTTGCTTGAACGGGATGAACTTCAGTTCGTTATCTGCAAAAACATCGAAACGGAATATATGCTTAATCTCGGAAGCATAGAGTATAAGGCTTATGAAGCCCAGTGTACGGCTTTACGACTGAAAAGAAAAATCGAGTTGATTCAGGCGAAAAAGAACCGACAGGAAAAAGTTATCATCTCTGCCATTGAGGAAGTTCTTGATAATGAATTTGCCGAGTATCAGAAGCAACTTGATGAACAGATAAACAAGATGAATGACGCTTTGAAGCGAAGCAAGGCGGAGGTCTTAACTGATGAGGAAAATAAAGAACTGAAAAAGCTCTACCGTAAAATCGTAAAGGCTTTGCACCCTGATATTAACCCCGATGTTTCCGAAGCTCAGGTAAATTTGTTTGATAATGCCGTACAAGCATATAAAAACGGAGACTTGGGAACTTTGAGGATTATCGGAGAAATGGTGGGTAACAGTCCTTTGCCTGAGCAGCATAAGGACGCTTTAACTCAGCTTTCCGAAGAAAAAGACCGTTTACAAAACTTGTTGAAAGCAATAAGAGACAGCATTGAGGAGATTAAATCGGAGTATCCGTATACAATGAAAGAAATCCTCGAAGATAAGGAGAAAACTGAGCAAAAGAAACAAGAGCTTGAAAGTATCCTCAGTCAGTACACTGAACTTATCTCGATTTATCAGGCGAAAATCGAAGAAATGATGAGGTGAGATTATGGGCGATTTAGTGAAATCCGGCGCCGGTGGACTTATGGGATTGCTTCACGGCAATAATGGAGAACTTACCATACCAAAGCCGTTTGAAAAAGATATTTTTCTTTTTGACACCTATGTTGCAGGAACTACGCATATTGAGGGTATTGAAGAATTAGAGCCGCACTTGAATACAGACGATAGGCTTGAATTTTTCAGAGAACCGGATAATCAGTATGACAAGCAGGCTATTGTTATAAAAACAGTTGATGGAGTAAAAATCGGGTATGTACCAAGACAGGATAATGTGATATTTGCCCGACTGATGGACGCCGGAAAGCTCCTTTTCGGAAAAATTACTTCAAAGGAAAAGAAAGGCTCGTGGGTAAAGATTTATATTAAGGTTTTCTTGCACGAGTAATGTTGAGGAGAAATAGTAAAACCTGCCGTTTCTTTTGACTTTTTCTCTTGACTTTTCCGCGGGGTCTGGTATACTGTTGAAGTCAAGCAGAGGCCACCCGCTTCTCACCTGCCAGCGATTGCTGCTCGGCATGGTTGCAATCACCGATAGCGTATCATGTGTTTGTTTGGTTTGTGGGTGCAAAGTGCTTGCGCCCACTATTTTTTATGGAGGTGTTCGGCCATAGCGCAGCAGGACTTGATGATCAACGAGGAGATTCGCGATCCCGAAGTTCGACTGATCGACGAAAACGGCAATCAGCTCGGTATCGTTAACATCCGCGACGCACAGCACCTTGCCGACGAGAGAAGTCTGGACCTTGTCAAGATCTCTCCGAACAGCAATCCGCCGGTCTGCAAGCTGATGGATTACGGCAAGTACCGCTTTGAAATGGCAAAGCGCGAGAAGGAACAACGCAAGAATCAAAAAACCATTGAAGTCAAGGAGACACGCCTCTCCGCCACGATCGATCTCCACGACATGGAAGTCAAGGCGAAGGCAACGAGAAAATTCCTGCAGGATGGCAACAAGGTCAAGGTTTCCATCCGCTTCCGCGGCCGCCAGATCACCCACGGGGATATCGGCCTCGACGTCATGGACCAGTTTTTCAACATGGTCGCCGACTGCGCCGTCAAGGAGCGCCCGCCCAAGCAGGAAGGCCGCAACATGTTCATGGTGCTGGCACCGAAGAATTGACAGAGTAACACAACACAAGTAGGAGGAACCACACATGCCTAAACTGAAGTCTCATCGTGGCGCTGCAAAACGCTTCTCCACGACCAAGTCCGGCAAGATCAAGCGCGCCAAGGCGTACAAGAGCCATATCCTGACCAAGAAATCCACCAAGCGTCTGCGTGGCCTGCGTCAGACCGGCTACATTGCCGAGTGCGAAGAAAAGAAGATTCGCAAGCTGATCCCGTATAGCTAAGGAGGAAACGAACAATGGCCAGAATTAAAAGAGCAGTCAACGCCGCCAAGAAGCGTCGCAAAGTATTTAAGCTCGCCAAGGGCTACTATGGTGCAAAGAGCAAGCAGTATCGCGCAGCCTCCCAGCAGGTCATGCGTTCCATGGCCTACGCATTTGTCGGCCGCAAGAACAAAAAGCGTGAGTACCGCCGTCTGTGGATCGCCCGTATCAACGCGGGTGCGCGTCTGTGCGGCACCACCTACAGCCGCCTGATCAACGGTCTGAAGCTCGCGGGCGTCGAGATCAACCGCAAGGTTCTCTCCGATCTCGCCATCACCGACATGAACGCTTTCAAAGAGCTGGTCGATGTCGCAATGAAGGCTCGCGCATAAGCACAAATCACCCGCTGCGGCTTTGTTGCCCCGAGAGGGGAAAACAACTGCATACGGGAATTCCCCCGACAGGTCATCATGTTTACGATGCCTGCCGGGGTTCTTTTTTTGCGACTGCGGTGTTTTCTCATTCCGCTGTTCCCGCGCGCAGACGATGCAGACGATGCCGTTGCAACAGTTCTCCACGAATCGCCGCAGATCAGCGGTCGTATCGGCACCGAAGGATTCGACATTCTTCCGCCGCCTTGAGAAATCGAATTGCTATTTCAAAGCGATACCTATTTGCTTTTCTGCCTTTTGGCGCGGTTGGGATTCTTCAACTCTCGCGAATTTAAGAAACCGTCCGAAAGCGGCATTGCAAGCGCATGACTACTTCTTCAAAAACGAGAACAGTCCTCTCTTTACGTATGTCTCCGTGCAGATCTCTCCCGCCTTATAGCCGGTGGCGTCGATGGCGGCGCGCAGGGCTTTTTCGTCCAGCGGCTCTTTCGAAAGAATCACGGTCTCTCCCTTGGAATGTGAGGAGGAAACCTTCTCGACGGGAAATGCGCCGCGAATCGTGTCGTTGATGTGCGCCTCGCACATGGAGCAGGCCATACCGGAGACCTTTACCGCTGTTTGAATCATTTGTATTCCTTCTTTCTCTTGCTCTTTCCGTTAACCAATATGCCAATCAACAGCCCGCTTTTTGCCGAGGCTGCACCTCTCCTATCATAGCGAGAAGACCGCCGAACATCCAGACATTTCCCACGCTGATCCACGCACAGGAAATGGCGTTCACCCACGGCAGGTTGCCGAACGCAGTTAGAAGCATTGCCGCCGCCATACCAACCGGCAGAGAAAACACCCAGCACCATCTCGGATAAGGCGTCAACCCCTTTGCAAACGCTCTGATCTGCGTGATCTCCAAAACGGCGAAGAATATCCAGAACAGCACAAACGCCGGCAGGATAAAGTATGCGGCATATTTCCAGACAAGCTCCGATGCAACGCCATGCTTTGCCAAAAACACCATGGCGCATACCGGCACGTGGAAGCCGCAGCCGCCGAAAACCACATAGCCGATAATGCCTGCGCGGTAACGGTGGGCGTATGCGGGCGCACGTTCTGCCATCAGCCGATAGATTCCGAAATAGCACATTCCTTCGGCCGTGATGCCGAAAAGGCCAAGCAGCGCCGCAGCAACAATCCCTTCGTCGGACGTGTTGATATATGCAGACAGCATCCGAGGAAGCCCTGTCAGCGTTTCATCCTCTACGCCCCATCCGAGCAGCATATCCCCAATTAAGGTCAAAATCGCGCTGAACAATCCAACGCACAGCAAATGCCGAACACACGGCAGATCGAGCCGACGGGAAATGCCGATATCGTTGTAACTTATTTGTGCTTTCTTATTCATATTCTTTCACTATTTGCCGGTGTTTTGGATTTTCTTTTGTAACCACAGTCACAGTATGGCCCGCCGGAGGCGAGCGTGTACTGCCGCACAAAATCCGTCACGCCGCCTGCCTCGCTCATGGTGTAGTCCAAATGACACATGGCGGGCGTCAGATCATATAGGCCAAGTTCCTTCATCAGAGTACAGATACCGCACTTGTAAAACCTGCCCTCATAACCGCTGCCGTCAGCGTATTCAATAAAGTCCATATTCCATGAATACGCGTTGCGGTCCGCAGATCTCATGGCGGCAGCGGCCTTCATCCCGGCAATGTCCTTTTCGGTGTACTTGTGCTTCCCGCTCTTGCGGCAGAACCACTGCATGGGCTTTGTCATCATGGCCTCGGCATAATAGTCCGTCAGCCGCTCTACGTCCGGCCGCTGTGGCATGGAGAGAACGAATGCACCCAGCATGGCGCAGTTGACAATGTTCATCCGGAAAAGATCCCCCTTTTCAAACGTCGGGAGCCGCGCGATGATCTCCTTGTACTGGGCCTTTGCCTTTCGGGCGACGTTCTTTGACGTCTGTTCGCCATAACCGAATACGGCGGTCAGCTGTTTTCGGAAGGACGATGAAAACAATGCCCACATTCCCCATGGCATTCCCATATACTTCATTGTTCCGCTCCCTTCAACTCGCCGTTTTTCTTCATTTCCCGCAGCAAGACCAGGCCAAGTCCCAGTACCAGCAGGTACCCGGCGGATTCCGTACCATGGTCAAGCTGATCGAGCGGCCACGGCAAAAGGGCGAACAGATTCCCTACGATCCCGGCGAAGACCATAGGGTTGCAAAGGGACGCCAGTATCCGCTGCCATGTGTTTTTGAGCGGGAGCATTCGCTTCCAGATCAGCACAAGCATCACCGCAGTGAGCAATACATCGCAGAGGAGATAGGCGGCCAGCATAGGAGCGGCATTGCAATAAAGGATCCTGTTGGCAATGTCAGCCGCCGCCCGGACATCGCCGTACTTCTCAAAGGCGAACTTGAAGACCAGCGCCACATTCATGAACATGGCGTGGACATACGCCCAGCAGACCGTGCCGGTAAGATAAGCCGTCCGGAACGCCTTGATCCACTTTTGCTATTTCGGCGCGGTACAGTGCAGTTTCAAGAGCTTGTACATCTGATGAAAGCCAATATAATACAGCGCTGTGCCGAGGCCGCCGCAGAGGATGCTGACCACCATGCGCCAAACGTCCATATCCAGGTAAGCAATGCGCACCACCAAACCAATAGAATCGGTGCTTTGGCCCTTGCCTGTCCATGCATACAGAAAATCGCCGATCACATAGAGCAGGCAGCCGCTCATTCCGAGTGTCAGCGCGCGTTTTTCTCCATTTGTTTTCATATGTTCCCTCCGAATCCGATCCTTACGATCTGCATTTTCAACTTGTTATCGCCGACATTGGCGGAAAAGCGGAATTAACCGCCGATGGACGGGTCTTTCAGATCATGTCCCCCCCCGGCATATCTCCTCTGCTTATGACCCGCAGGCGGACGTCCCGCGGAGACGGCTCGTTTTTACGTCCGAGACCGCGAAGTACGCGCCCGCATTCTTGATCTTTGGCCCTTGCGTCCTGCTTTTGCACGCATCTGCACCGCTGCTCGGTTCGCCGTGTCAAGCGTCAGTACGTCGTTTTCTTTCAGCGCCTTCCGGATCTCAGCAAGGGCTTTCTCCGGCTTCGGCACGATATGGGTGCCACATCAAGGGATCAATCTGCATCAGGCGGAGAATGCGTGCCCTGCGCAGCTTTGAGGGGCGATTGCCCCGCTTGACATCAGCGATCATTTCCGATGAGGGATCCATGGACTCTACAGCGCCCGCCGCATTTACGATGTTTTTGGCGCTAAACCCCGTACCGACCGCCAGCTCCGGTACCGTCTTGTGCCGCACCACCGAGTGCAGCAGCTCATATATGCTTTCGTAGACCGTTCGTTCTATTTGCATAAGCTTTGCGCTCTGTCCCAAAGTCCTTGTATTCGCGCTTTCTCCTCCTTTTACATTCTGTTGCGTCCGCTATCCCCTCTTCACAAGCGTATGGTTAGACGAAACTAACCGTCGCCCCTTGGAAAAGCCGCATTTCTGCGGCCTCGGATTTATTCAAATAATTTCCTGCAAGCTCCGTGTACCAGGGTTTCCAGCACCTGCGGGTACAGCGCTCCGATCTGTGTCTTATGCGAGACCGTCAGGATCAGTCCGCGCACCGCCGCAGCCGCCAAGGAAGCGCCGCCTTTGGGCGCAAGGTCATACTTCTCCAACAGTTCTCGAATGTGCGTTTCATCATCGTGATAATGCTCCGTTTTGACGTTCTCCGGCAGTCTCTGTAATAGCAGCTTTGCATCATTTTCAATAAAGACCATATCTCCGGTCTCGGACAGCCGCTTGCAAACGGCGAGGATCGCCTTTGCCGCACGCTCCGACGGTGGGAGCCCGCCGTCATCGCTCTTGACCCGGTCAGCCACGCCAAATAGCTCGGAATGGATGCCCTCCAGAACTGCAAAAAACAGCATTTCCTTGGATTCATAGAATTTATAAAACGAGCCTTTCGCTATGCCGACGGCTCTTGTCAGCTGCTCTACAGACGTTTTCTTCATCCCAAGCGTAACCGCACAGCGTCTTGTTTCCTGCAGCAGTGCGTGTTGAAGCTGTTCGAATTCAAAATCGGTAAAAGCCAAATCCGCACCGCCTCCTTCCAATGAAACATGACCGGTTTGGTTCGTTTGGTCATATTGTATCATGCTTCCCTTGTTTTTGCAGGATACGGAAGAGCACAGCGTTCCTTCCTATAATAACTGCCGAATGTTCGTCGGCAGGCGACGATTCTCCATCGTCCGCTGCCGTCCCGGCACATAGAGCGGACAGTTTTTCCCCCTGTATCCGCAGTAGAAGCGCACTGTTCTTCCTGCGCAGCTTTGCAATCCGCCGGCAGGCTGTCAAAGTGCGTACCCACAATACGCCCGATGGCAGCGCTGATTTCCCGTTTTCCGAGGCTGCGTTTCTTCTGCGCTCATTGTTTGAAGTACACGGGATAGCATCGGTCAAAGCGATACCCGAGGCGCTCCGCAAGGCGCAGCGATGTGAGATTTGCAGCGTCCCAGCTTGGATACAGTCCGCGCGAAAGGCAGGCAAGGATCAGACGTGCAGCGCAGGCTGTTGCAAGTCCATGCCGCCGGTGATCAGGCCGCGTATCGATCTCGACCTCGATCCCGCTGGGGAATACCGCATAAGAGGATGCGCCCGCAACCAATTCGCCCCGAAAGAGTGCTGCGATCCCAAGCCCGCGCTTCATATAGTCTTTCGTATTCTCAAACAAGGAAAGAAAATCCTGCGACCACGGCTGCCCCAGTGCGATTTCGGCAAGGTGCTCATCGAACATGCAAAACGTATACCCTGGTTCGGCAGAATCTGCCATGCGCAGCAATTTTGCTTTGTCGAACACATTCGGCTCCTTTTTCAGTGCATACCGCTCTCCGCGCCGGACGCCGGCGCCCCATGCGGCTTCGATCGCACGCGACCACGTCTTGGTCATCGGTGTGATGATCTCTGCCGCTGCGGTTTTGGCAAACGCTATGCTCGGTTCCCCTGCGAAAAAACAAAAATCGCCGAGCACAGCCTGCGCAGCCGTCGGATCCGCCGCACGGTTTGTATAGATCTTTCCCATCGTGCCTGATACGCAGGCGCGTATCATCGTATCTTCCGCGCCCGCAAACAGCGCCGCACCGTTTCTTTCCATGAGCTCCGCTCCCCTCCTTCTTTTTTCCTACGCCCCCTATTGTACCAGCGTCATCCACGGAATCCAAGCGTCTGTTTTTTCGAATGATTTCATTTGCACTTGCCGCCGCTTTCCTGTATGATAGTCAGGAAGAAGCATTTTTGCCTCTCACCCTATCGCAAAGGACGTGTCACGTTGTATGGCGGTTGTTATCACTGCGCGCAGCAATGAGCGCATCAAACAGGCGCGCGCGCTTTTGCAGGCAAAAGAACGCAGAACGCGCGGCCTGCACCTCATCGAGGGCGAAAAACTGCTCATCGAGGCTGTCTCTTCCGGATGCACGCCGGAAGAGGTGTTTCTTGAGGACGGGTATTCCCTGCCGCCGGAGCTGCCCCACGATCTTCCGGTGCAGCTTGTCAGTCGAAGCGTGCTGGAATCGCTGACCGTCAGCGCCACTCCCCAGCACGTTGCCGCCGTGGTACGCACGCCCGATCTCACGCCGCCCGTCATATACCCGGACGGACTCGCCGTCGTGCTGGACTGCGTACAGGATCCGGGCAATGTGGGAACGATCCTTCGCACGGCCGATGCGCTCGGCGCGTCCTGCGTCCTGCTCGGCGCCGGATCTGCGGATGCGTTCTCCGGCAAAACACTGCGCGCCGCAATGGGCTCGAGCTATCATCTCCCGCTCTATACGGGCGATGCGGCGGCCGAACTGCGACGCATGCGCGAGCAGGGCTTTCTCTGCATCGCGGGGCATCTGCGCGGAAGTGAATCGCTTCCTCCGCTTAAGACCAAAACCGCGCTCGTCATCGGAAGCGAGGGGAACGGCGTTTCCGACGAGGTGGCCGCGCTCTGCGCGCTATACCGTCTGCCCATGCGCGGACGTGCGGAATCGCTGAATGCCGCGGTCGCAGCCGCGCTGCTGCTCTATGAACTTTCTAACCGGATCTATGGAGGGATCGCATAATGAAACAGGTTTTGATCGTTGTCGACATGCAGAACGACTTTGTTTCCGGCGCGCTGGGTTCCGACGCAGCTCGGGCCATCGAACCCGCCGTCGTGGAGAGAATTCTTGGCTTTGACGGTCCGATTTACTTTACGCTCGACACGCATGAGCAGGATTATTCCCAAACGCAGGAAGGCAAGCGCCTGCCCGTCCCGCACTGCATTGCAGGCACGGAGGGCTGGACGCCGACCGCCGCGGTTTGGATGGCGCTCATGGAAAAGAACATGGCTGATGAAGCACACATGGTCGTTAAGGGGACATTTGGCGCAAAGGATCTTCCGCTCCGACTGTACGAGGATCTGGGGGAGGATATCGACGAGGTCACGCTCATCGGGCTTTGCACGGACATCTGTGTCATCAGCAACGCTTTGCTGCTCAAGGCATTCTTTCCGGAGGCGCGCATTGTCGTAGACAGCCGCTGCTGTGCGGGCGTTACGCCGGAGAGCCATGAGACGGCGCTTTCCGCCATGCGTGCCTGCCAGATTGACACGATCTGAAAACAGCGCCGCCGTATGAAGGAGGTCCCCATGCTGTACGATAAACAGCAGATCGCCGCCAGCATTATGCGCTGGAAGGGCTTTTTGAGCAGCTTTTCTCTGCCCGCCTGGGATGAGCTCCCGGAATTTGATCTATATATGGATCAGGTGATCGTGATGCTCAACAGGTACCTCAGTTATTTTATATATGAAGGCAATGATGAAAAGCTCATTACCGCCTCCATGGTCAATAACTATGTAAAAATGAAGCTGATCCCGCCCCCGGTCAAGAAAAAATACGGGCGGCCGCATTTGGCATGCCTTATGATGGTCTGCACACTCAAGCAGACCCTCAGTATGGCGGTCGTTAAAAAGCTGTTGCCACGCGGCGACGACGAGGCGATCCGGCGCGGCTATGAGCAATTCGTTGCCGCGCACCGGGAGCTTTCCGCATTTTTTGTGGAGCAGGTACGGGAAAACGCAACCGCACTCTACGACCCAAAGCTGACCACCGACAAAGATATTCACGAAATGATCATGCGCGCGGCTGTCACCTCCTGCTTTGCAAAGCTTTTGGCCGGGAAAACCCTCGCGCTCCAAATTCCGGATACGCCGCAAAAGGGGACAAAATAACACGTCTCGCGCCGCAGCGTTCGCTTATACGCCAAAACGAAAAAGATCGCATGCAATCATGCGATCTTTATTTGGTGTCAAATGTTTCAGACGCTGCGAACGACCTTGCCGGAACGGAGGCAACGGGTGCAAACATTCATCTTCTGCGGCCGGCCGTCAATGACGACGTGAACGCTCTGGATGTTGGGCGCCCAGCCACGCTTGGTCTTGCGGTTGGAGTGGCTCACGAGGTTACCCGACATGACACCCTTCTTGCAGACTTCACAATACTTACCCATAAAAGTCCACCTCCTTTGAAAACTCGAACAGCAGTATTCTATCATATAGCGCGGGGTAATGCAAGACTATTTTTCAGCAAAACACAAGGATTTTTGCGTCACACGAGATTCGGGAACCCATTCTGGCGCAAAGCCTCGTACAGCACGATCGCAACGGAGTTTGAAAGATTGAGCGAACGCTGGTCTCTCCCCATCGGAATGCGGATCGCATCGTCTGCGCGCCGCGTCAGCAGCGCTGTCCCAAGGCCCGCGGTCTCTTTCCCGAACACGAGAAAGTCTCCGTCACGGAAGGCAACGTCCGTATAGCAGCGCGTCGCATGGGTCGACGCAAGGAAAAACCTTGCATCCGGATAAGCGCGTTCCACCGCCTCAAAGCTGTCGTGTTCGAACAGCGTCAGATCCTTCCAATAATCCAGTCCTGCACGCTTGACATGCTTTTCATCGATCGAAAAGCCGAGCGGATGAACCAAATGCAGCGCAGCGCCCGTCACGGCGCAGGTTCGCGAAATATTGCCGGTGTTCTGCGGGATCTCCGGCTCCACAAGTACAATATGAAACATGCTATCAGTATATCACATTGTGCCGCATTCGTAAAATCTACTTTGCGGATTGAAACCATCGCAACTTTTGTGTATACTGTAAGGGTATATCATGTTGTCGGTATACGGCATCGGATAAATTACCGAAACATTGAATTTGAGGTAGGCCATGAGCGATACATTCCGGGACTATTCGCATACGCAGCGCATTCCGAAAGCCGGCGGCAATGCGGGCGCTTCGCGCAGCGACGGTTCCTTTCACTATTCCATTCCTTCCGCCTCTTCGCACGGCAATGCAGGCGCAAATGCTTCGCGTTCCCGCGCCTCCTCCGGCAATAAGGCAAAGAGCGGATCCCGCGGCAGCGTCGCCAAAAATGCAGGCACGCGCGAGCTGGAGTTTCCTTCCGCCGTCACACATCGCCGTCCCTCCGCAGACGCATATTCCTACCGCGACGGTTCCCGCTCCGACAGCAGACGCGGCGGATCTTCTTCCGGCGGTTCGCACGGCTCCCGTTCGGGTTCCGCGGCAAAACGCCGCAAGAAAAAGCAGGAACGCGCCATTGCGATCGGGTTCCTGTTTCTTGTGCTTCTGCTCGGCACGACCATTTTGGTCGTCGTCCGCAGCTGCCGGCCAAGCGAACCTGTCGTTCTCGATCCCGCAACGGATACATTCCGCGACGGCGTCAGCATCGACGGCTTCTCCGTCACGGGAATGACGATCGACCAAGCACGCACCGTCATTGAACCGGCGATCGACCAGAAGATCGCAAGTATCTGCATTACGCTTGCAGGTGAAGGCTTCTCTGAGACCATTACGGGCGAGCAGATGAACGCTTC
>HF985432.1:51429-63750 GCA_000432015.1 Clostridium sp. CAG:1024
CGCTTCTTCCGATCTCGAACAGATCCTGTCGAACGCGCTTATCGGCGGTGAAAACGGAAACTATGCGACAAAGCTGTCGCTGGACTACACCGCGCTTGCGTCACGCATCTCCGAGATCAATGCGTCGCTTTCCTACGGCGCGACGGACGCGACGTTCACATTGGAAGTGAACGACAAGGGCAAGCCACAGCTGAACTACATTGAAGGCCGCGCGGGCATGGGGCTTGATGTACGGGCGACGCAGGCGCTGGTGCAGCAGGCGCTGGAAGCAGGAAACTACACTGCGACCATTACGCCTGCACTCACGACCGTGCAGCCGAACGTCACTGTCGCCGATCTGAAATCGCAAATTTCGGAAATCGGACGTTTTAGCACCGAATACGGCACGAAACTGCCGAGCGACCGATCCGAGGAGGATCGCATGGTCATTCAAAACCGTGCTTTCAACATTGATAAGTGTGCGGCTCTCATCAACGGGCAGGTCATTCAGCCCGGCAGCACCTGGAGCTTTAACAAAACGGTCGGCGACCGCAACGAAAAGAACGGCTGGAAGCAGGCAAAGGGCATTTACGGCGGCGAGGCGTACACCATGCAGTACGGCGGCGGCGTATGCCAGGTGAGCACAACGCTCTATGGCGCGCTGCTCCGCGCCGGGCTTCCCTTCGAGGAGTTCACGCGCCGTGAACATTCCATTCCCTCGACCTATGTGCCGCTCGGTCTCGACGCAACGGTGGACTCCGGTCATATCGACTTTAAGTTCAAGAATACGACCGAGTATCCGCTTTACATCTTTGCGTACACGTCGGTCAACAAAAACCGCACGCGCTACAGCTATCTGACCGTCGTTGTCTACGGACAGGCGCTACCCGAGGGCGTTACCTATGAGCCCCGCTCCGTCACCGTGGAAACGATTGAGCCCGGCGAACCGATCATTACCTACGACAAAAAGCAAACCACGGATTACAATGTTGTGACCGTGGAAGCGCGGGACGGATATGTTGTTGACGTCTATCTCGACAAGTTCGTAAACGGCAAACTGGAGTCTTCTCAGCTGCTCTATGAGGATCGCTACGAGCCAAAGACGGAAAAGCGCACCATCGGCACGCTGTCGCCGGTTACGGAGATGCCCGGAGTGCTTGTAACGCCCGCACCGAACACGGACGAGCTGCCGTAAGCGGCGCAGCACATAAACATCCCGGAGAGGGTCGCTCCTCCCGGGATGTTGTTTTTTCCGTGCGTTCGGCTCTAATGCATGTCCACAGGCTTCATGCGGCTCCGCTTCCAAAAGATCCGCCTGATCAGCAGCAGGACTTCGACGCCGAGCGCTCCGCCCAAGCAGTCGATCAGCACGTCGGCAAGCATTGCATTCCGTCCGGGTACAAACAGCTGATGCAGCTCGTCTGTGCTCGCCAGCAGCGCCGTCAACAGCATGGCGCGCAAGCCGGGGCGCCTTGCCTTCATCGCTTCGACCGTCGTCAGCGCCACCATTGCAAAGAAGGCGAACTCCGTCATATGCGCAACTTTCCGCACCCAACACTCTACAGCAAAATACTGTGCTTTCGAGGGCGTCCGAAACAGCAGTTCCGCGATCCTTGTTGAGATCCCGTTGCTCGAGACCTCCGAATTTGTGCCTGACTGTGCGCTGAAGCCCCAGATGACCCCGATCCAGAGTGCAAGCAGCAGCAAGAGCAGCGGGCGCTCCCAAACTTTTCTGCATGTCAAACGTTTCATTCCCGTAGTATAGCACATGCAGACACTTTGTGCTACCATCCTGCTGCTTGCGGCGGTCACGTTTTCTTTTCGCACACGCTTTGTACAATTCCGGCGTTTGGGGCGTGCGCTTGTGCTGCCGCTGCGCGGGAACACCGATTCCTCGGACGGCGTCTCTCCCTTCGAAGCGGCTTCGACCTCCCTCGCCGCAACGATTGGCACCGGAAACATCGCCGGCGTTGCCGGAGCTCTGCTGCTTGGCGGCCCCGGCGCTCTGCTGTGGCTCTGGGTCAGCGCGCTGCTCGGGATGGGCTTAAAATATGCGGAGATCGTCATTGCGATGCGGTACAGACGCCGCGGAAACGACGGTGTTTGGCGCGGTGGGCCGATGTACTGCATCTCTTACGGACTCCCGAAACGCTATTCGATCCTTGCGATTTTATTCTCGCTTTGCGGCATGCTTGTTGCGCTCGGCATGGGGAACCTTGTGCAGGTCAACACGGTCGCGGAATCGGCAGAAGCGCTGTATACTGTGCTTTCCGGCCGCACGGGACCGCAGTCGCTACTCTATGTACGACTAACCGCAGGCATACTGGCAGCCGTCCTGCTTGCGCTCGTACTCTCCGGTGGCGCGCTCCGCGTCGGACGTGCAGCGTCGCTGCTGGTTCCCGTCATGAGCCTTCTCTATCTTGTGTTCTGCTTCGTGATCCTTCTTGCTCGCGCGCCCGCGCTTCCCGGTGTATTTCGACTGATCTTAGAAAGCGCTTTTTCGCCGCGGGCGGCTCTTGGGGGTACGGCAGGGATCGGTTTTTTGACGACGTTTCGTGTCGGGCTTTCCCGAGGTGTATTCTCACATGAAGCCGGGCTCGGGACCTCGGCCATCGCGCACAGCGGTGCTGAGGGAATATCACCACAGGATCAGGGCTTATTCGGCGTGTTTGAGGTGTTCTTTGACGCGCTTCTCTGCACACTGACGGGGCTCACCGTGCTCGTTTCCGGGATCACGATGCCTTACGGCGATGCCAGTCTCAACAGTACGCTCGTGATCAACGCCTTTTCAACGCGGTTTTCCCCGGCATTAGCCGCTGTATTTATCGCCGTCTCGCTACTGCTCTTTGCCTTTACAAGCATGACGACCTTTGCGCTTTACGGTGCGCGATGTGCAGAGTTTTTATTCGGTTCACATGTACAGAAGATCTACTATGTCGTTTTCTTACTCGTCACGATACTCGGTGCGCTTTTGCCGCGCTCTGCCGCATGGGAAATCGGTGAACTGCTAAATGCGGCAATGAGTATCCCGAATCTCACCGCGATGGCACTGCTTGTGCGACGCGTACCGCAGCTCAAAGACGCGCTGCAAAAGTAGCCGCACCGCACTTCTGCTGCGATCTTTGGGAGGTTTCTCCGGATCAGTCCGCCGAGCACAGGCCGTCGGTGCCGGGAGACATCTCACAGGTTCCGTCCTTCTTACCCCTTGATCCGGCTTTCTAACTGACAAATTAGAAAAGATTCGCGTACCGTCTACCGTCCGGCGCAAATACATGCGCGTCAGCACATAGAATGCCGCGCCGCTCAGCACGCCATGCCTGACGCCGGATCGCCGCGGCCGTCTCGAATGTACTCTTCTTCAAAGACGCGCACATTCGTTCCATGTCGGAACACGAACGGTCAAAGTGAAAGCCGATAACAGCTTCTCTGCATTCGCCCACATGGCCGCTCCAAAAAACCGTTCGGTTTGCACCCTTCCCCTTCTGTCGAAATACAAATAAAGAGACAGACAAGCGTCTGCCTCTTTGTGTCTTGATGATACGACTTACTCCTCGGTCTTGAAAGCGGAGAAGAGGTCTGCCAGAGACGTCGTGGTGGACTGCACCGGCGGCAGTTCATACTCGCCATCCTCGCTGCTGCGGCGACGACGATCGTTATTGCGCTCGCGGCGCTCGCCGTTGTCGGACGAGGCACTGCTGCGCTCACGGGACTGACGCTGTGCGTTGCCTGCGGCCTGCTGCTCACGCTCGCGGGCGCGCTGCTCCTGACGCTCCTGATACTGACGATCGCGCTCTGCACGCTCTGCGGCGATCTGCTCCGCGATCTCCGGGTTCTCCTCAAGCAGCGCCTCTCTGCGGCTCAGGCTGATGCGCTTGGCTTCCGGGTTGACCTCGAGCACTTTGCAGCGGACGATGTCGCCGACCTTCAGCTCATCCTCAACCTTCGCAATGCGGCGAACACCGACCTGCGAAATGTGGATGAGACCGTCGATCGTGGACTCCAGCGCGACGAAAGCGCCGAAGGGAACGATGCGGACGACTTTGCCCTCAACGATGGAACCGACAGGATACTTCTGATCCGCATAGGTCCAGGGCTTCGGCTGAAGCTGCTTATAACCGAGCGACACGCGCTCTTTCTCTGCATCAACATTCAGGATGAGGACTTCGATCTCCTGGCCGATGGACAGCACGTCGGAGGGATGCTTCACGCGACCCCACGCAACGTCGGTCACATGCACGAGACCGTCGATGCCGCCGATGTCAACAAACGCACCGAAATCCGTGATGCGGCGAACAACGCCCTTCACCTTGCTGCCGACAACCAGCTCTGCCCACTTGGCGCGCTTTGCCTCGGCCTGCTCCGCAAGCAGAACCTGCTTCTGAGAAGCCACGATACGCTTACGCTGTTTGTCTACTTCGAGAACCTTGAGCTTCATGGGCTTGCCAACGAACTCGTTCAGATTCTCGGTATACTTGATGGAAACCTGAGATGCCGGCACGAAAGCGCGAATGCCGTTAATGTCCGCAATGAGGCCGCCCTTGACGACTTCCTTGCCGACTGCCTCAAAGATCTTGCCCTCGACTTCGCCTTCGCCCATGAGCTGATCCCAGATCTTCTTGCTTTCTACGTTCTTGCGCGAGAGGAGTACGTTGCCCTCGCCGTCGTTGACCTTGAGAACCTCGACTTCAATCTCGTCGCCCTCTTTGAACAGATCTGCGGGATTCACGTCTGCGTCGCTCGAAAACTCATTCTTCGGAATGATGCCGTCGGACTTGTAGCCGACATTCACGAAGACTTCGCCGTCCACGATCTGCAGCACGGTGCCCGTGATCAGCTGTCCGTTGCGGATACGGGTCAGGGTCTTCTCAAAGGCCTCCGCGAAATCGGACGTCTCGTCGGCTGCCGCAGACTTTGCGGGCTGTTCTTCGGCGGGTTCTACCGCTGCGGTTGCTTCTGCCACGATGGCTTCCTCATTCTCGGCGGGTTTCGCTGCGACGATCTCCTCGGCGGGAGCTTCCGCTTCGATGGTTTCAATCGTCGTCTTTTCCAGTTCGCTCATTACTTGTATAACCTCCCTAATCATCCGGTCCGGCGTCGATGCGCCCGCAACAATTCCTATTATATCATCGGATTGCAAATTATCAAGAAAAAATTTGCCGATATTCTCTATGGTTTTTGTATGTTCACATTTCTTTTTGCAAATTTCCTCCAAACGGACGGTATTTGCACTCATTTTTGAGCCGATCACAAAAATTTTCGTGCATTTTTCCGCAAGGAGCGCGGCCTCGTTTTGCCGCTGTCTCGTCGTATCGCAGATGGTATCGTATACCGTCAGGTCGGATACGCGCCGTTCAAGCGCATGTACGATCCCCTCGTACTGTTCCCGCGACAGCGTTGTCTGCGCGACGATACACGCCCTTGCCGTTTTCGGTGCGTTCTCCGCATCCGCCGCGGTTTCGAGTACGCGTGCTCTGTCGCCCGCATGTCCCTGTATGCCGACGACCTCCGGGTGGTTTGCTTTGCCCGCGATATAGACCGTCATCCCCGTCTCCGCGGCGCTTGAAACCAGTTTGTGGATGCGGCGCACGAACGGGCAGGTCGCGTCCACCGTTCTGATGTCCCGTGCCGCGCATTCGGCATACAGTCGGGGCGGTGCGCCGTGCGCCCGAATGATGAGCGTGTCGCCAGCACGGAGCCCTTCGGTCGTTTCCACGGGTCGAACGCCCTTCTCCTTCAGCGCTTCCACGACCGTTTCGTTGTGGATGATATTTCCATAGGAATACACCGCGCTTTCTCCCGCCTCGGCTTCTTTCAGCGCCATATCCACGGCCCTTTTTACACCGAAGCAAAATCCGCTGTGTTTCCCGACAAGGATCCGCATGCTTCAAGCCTCCATCTGCAATTTGAGCTGCTGGAGCTTGTCCGCGATCGCCTGCGTCACTACATCCAATGGCATTCCCCGATGCTCTGCTGCAATGGCCTTGGCGTCCATGAGTGCGCCGACCACCATGTTGATACGGAACTTGCGATATGTGCGCGGATCGGAATAGATCGGAATGATCGGCGCTCCGGTCTTGAGCGCAAGGAACGCCGCGCCCTTTTCGAGCGTATCGAGCTCGCCCGTGACCGATCTGCGACCCTCCGGGAATATACCGAACACCTTGCCGCGTTCGAGCAGATGCATCGCCTGCTTCAGCGAGGCCATATCCGCCTGCTTGCGATTGACAGGAAACGTGAACAGCAGTCTTTGCAGAATGAAGCGCGGGACTCTCTTTTCAAACAACTCCTTTTTCGCCATGAAGTGGATGATGCGCGGGCTGACGATCGCAAGCAGGATCGGATCGCCGAGCGACCAATGGTTGCTCACGATGATCGCGCTGCCGCGACAGAACAGGTGCTGAAAGCCTTTGACCTTCGGACGCATCAAAAGCCACACGAACGGTGCGAGAAAAATCTTTCCGAACCAATACAGCATGGTGCTTACTCCTTCTCCTTTTCACGGATCAGGCGGAGCATTTGCTCCGTCACCTCATCGATCGTGAGCGACGAGGAATCGATCAGCACGGCGTCCTCCGCACGTCGAAGAGGCATATAGTCGCGCTCCATATCGTTTTTATCGCGCGCCGCGATCTCACGTTCGATCTCCTCCAGCGTTTTATCCGTTCCGCCGCGCCGCAGCAGTTGCTGATATCGCCGCCGCGCCCGTTCCTCTACGCTGGCTGTTAGATAAAACTTGTACGGCGTGTCCGGCAAAACGTTTGTCGTAATGTCCCTTCCATCCATGACCACGTCGTTTTCTTCCGCAACGCGGCGCTGCAGCTCCGTAAGCTTCCTGCGCACAGCCATATGCAATCCGACCATCGACGCGCCCATGGAAATACTGTTTGTGCGCAGCTGACCCGTGACATCCTCTCCGGACAAATACACATGCTGCACGCCCGCATCGTCATACCGTACCGCAATATTCGCGTCCGGCAAAATGCGCTCCATGGCTTCTCCATCGCCCGGGTCAACGCCCGCACGCTCCGCAAGCAGCGCCACAGCGCGATACATTGCGCCCGTATCCAGATACCGTGCGCCGAGCTTGTCCGCAAGCGCTCGTGCGATCGTGCTTTTGCCCGCACCCGCGGGACCGTCGATCGCGATATTCAAATGCTGCTTACTCACCGATGCTCCTCCCTGCCAATGCGCCCGTTGACCATGCGATCTGCAGATTATAACCGCCGGTCAGCGCATCCACATCCAGCACCTCTCCGGCAAAATAGAGTCCCCGCATTACTTTTGATTCCATCGTAGAGCTTGAGACCTCCGACACCTTCACGCCGCCCCGCGTGATCACCGCCTCTTCGATCGGCCTTGTTCCGCGGACGGTCAGCGGCAAACGTTTCAGCGTTTCAACGAGCCGGCGCCGAGCTTCTTTTGAAAAAACGCTGACCGGCATGGCCGGATCGATCTTTGCAAGTTCCAGAACGGTACGCAGCAGTCGTTCCGGAAGCAATGAATGCAGCGCGCCCAGAACATTCTTCTGTTTGTTCTCATCGAGTTCCCGCAGGAGCCGCGCATTGAGCTGCGCTTCATCCAGCGCAGGTTTTAGATCGATGGCAAGTGTAAGCCCCGCCGGTTCGTCCGCTACGATGGACGACAGCGTCAGTACGAGAGGTCCGGAAATGCCGAAATGTGTCAAAAGCAGCTCGCCCTGCTGGTCGAACACCTTTTTCTTGCCGCGCCTTGCCGAAAGACCGACGTTTTTGAGCGTCAGCCCCGAAAGCGCAAACGGCCAGTCCTCCTCCGTTACAAAAGAAATAAGCGATGGCTTGCCCGGCAGCACGGTATGCCCCGCCTGCGCCGCAAAGCGGTAGCCGTCGCCCGTGGAGCCCGTCTGCGGGTAACTGAGCCCGCCTGTCGCCACAACGACCGCCTCCGCGGGAAGAAACGCACCGCCTGTCCGCACGCCCGTTACGGCGCCGTCCGCATAACAGACCGCACTGACTGCCGTATTCAGGCGAACATCGACGCCGGAATCTCTAACGTATCGTTCCAATGCGCGCAGAATGTCGCTCGACTTATCCGACGCAGGAAACACCCTGCCCCCACGTTCCGTTTTGAGCGGCACGCCGAGCGATTCGATAAGCCGCTGGACGGCCTGATTATCAAACGCCGCAAACGCGCTGTACAAAAATCTCGGGTTGTGGGTGACAGCAGCGAAAAACGCATCGCGCTCCGCGCAGTTGGTCACATTGCAGCGGCCTTTGCCCGTAATGTAGAGCTTTTTGCCGAGTTTTTCATTCTTTTCAAGCAGGGTGACCGCGTGGCCCGCGCGCGCCGCTTCCGCAGCCGCGATCATGCCGGCGGCTCCCCCGCCCACAACGCAGACTCTCACGGCTCCACCCCCGTGCTCTGCGGGTCAGTCATGTAAACGCCCTCCGCGCTCCAGATCTGTTCCAGCTGTGTCAGATGTTGATATGCTTCGTCCTGCCGTGCCAACCCGATGGCTGCAATGATCGCATTGATGAGCGACAGCGGCGCGACAAGCGAATCTGCAAAGGACGCCATGTCGCTGCGTGCGCAAAGCGTAAAGTCCGCAAAGGCTGCCGACGGCGACGTCGGAAGGTCGGTCAGGGAAATGACCGTCGCGCCCTGCGCCTTCGCATAGCGCATGGCGTCGATCGTTCGCACGCTGTACCGCGGAAAGCTGATACCGAAGCAAACATCCTCCGGCCCCAAGCGCACCATGCGCTCATATATATCCTGCACCGCGCCGTTGACAAACATAACGTTATCGCAGACAAAGTCCAGATAATACGTCAAAAACTGTGCGAGCGACATGGCGCTGCGGATACCGAGCACATAGATCCTGCGCGCATGAAGGATCGCATTGATCGCGCCGCGAAAGCTGTCGTTGTCGATCATTTCGATCGTAGCGCGGATGTTATTCATGTCCGAGGTGAGCACCGTGCGCAGCATCTCGTCCTGCGGGATCGAGGCTGCAAGGCGGATTCTCTGTACGCTCGTCAGCCTGTGGCGGATGAGTTCCTGCAAGGCCTCCTGCAGGGCCGGATACCCGTCCAGGCCGAGCGAGTATGCAAAGCGCACGACCGTGGATTCGCTGACGCCCACGGTATCGCCGAGCTTTGCCGCGGTCATGAACGCCGCTTCGTCATAGGAATGCACAATGTAATCCGCGATGCGCTTCTGGCCTTTGGAAAACAGGCTTCGATTATCCTCGATGATCTTCAGAAGCCCTTCCATTGCTCTGTACCCTCCAATTCGCTCTTGACGCTGTCCATGCGGCTGTAACAGGTCAGATCATAGCCGAGCGGCGTCACGGTGACATAGCCCCGGCTCGCCCAATACTCGTCAATGTCTGCCGTCCCCACGTTTGTAATACGTTCCCGCGGCGACCAGTAGTATTTCCCGCCGCGCGGATCCAACCGCTCGATGTACGGCAGCGCATATTCCTCCACGCAGATCGGGGCACACTTAATGCCGCGCAGCTCCTCCATCGGAAGATCCGGCACGTTGACGTTCAGGAGCGTTCCAAACGGCAGTGGATGCGCCGCAAGATAGTCCGCCATAAACACGGCGATCCTTGCCGACGTGTCCATATACTTTGGACGAAACTCGAGGCACGACATGGCGATCGCCTGGTATCCCAAAAGCGCCGCTTCATGTGCGGCCGCAACCGTGCCGGAATACAGCACATCCGTGCCAAGGTTCTGTCCGAGATTGATGCCGGAAATGACCATGTCCGGTTTGTCAAACAAATTGCCGAGGCCAAGGCGCACGCAGTCCACAGGCGTTCCCGTGACCTCATATGCCGGCACGCCGGGCAGCCCCGGAAGCGGATACGGATTTGCGCGCAACGGTGTGAACAGCGTCATGGCACGGCTCACAGCGCTCTGCTGCGTCGCGGGCGCGGAGACAAAGACCTCGTGATGCTCGGACAGCGCCCTTGCAAGCGCGCGGATCCCCTCGGCAGAAATGCCGTCGTCATTGCTCAATAATAATTTCATGCAGGAACTCCATCAAAATGTTTCAATGTAGTATACCATTTTCCGGGAAATATGAAAAGAGATGCAGGAAGATTTCACATTTCCTGCAAATAGAGCCCAGATATTGTGTTTCACCGAACCGTTCTCCACTATCCCTGTCACAAGAAAGGGGACGTTTCCCTTTACACGGGCAGCAAAATACTCCCGATGCGATAGATCAATGCGGCAAGAAGAAACGCTGTCCCCGTCTGGTAGATCACCATGAGCAGTGTCAGCCGCGCGCTGTGCAGTTCGCGCCGCATGGTCGCGACGGCCGCCGCGCAGGGCGGATACAGCAGCACGAACACTAAGAAGCAATAGGCGGAAAGCGGCGTAAACAGGCCCGCTATCGCTGCGGGCAGGGCGCTCCCCGCCACGCCGAGAAACAGCGTCAGCGCCGCGCTCACCGCCTCCTTTGCGACAAGTCCCGTCAGAAGGGCTACGGCGGCCTGCCACGAGGCGAAGCCCAGCGGTCCGAACAGCGGTGCAAGCCGTACGCCAAACAGGCCGAGCAGACTGGTCTCCGTTTGTTCCGTGAGCGTGAGGTTCCCGTCAAAATGCGTCAGCGTCCAAAGCAGCACGCTCATACAGAGGATGACCGTCCCGGCCCGCGAAACGAAATGCCACACCCGCTCGCCGACATGCAGAAACGTTGTCTTGAGCGACGGCGCGCGGTATGGCGGCAGTTCCAGCACAAAGGGCGCACGGTTTTCCGAAAAGACCGTTTGTCGGAACAAAAGGCCCGTAAGCACGCCCATCACAAGTCCGAGCAGATACAGGCTCAGCACGATCAGTCCGCGGTGCTTCGAGAAGAACGCGCCCGCAAGCAGTCCGTAGACCGGCAGCTTTGCAGAGCAGGAAACAAAGGGAAGCAACAGGATGGTCATGCGCCGTTCACCCTCGTTTTCCATCGTGCGCGCCGCGAGCGTTGCCGGCACTGTACAGCCGAAGCCCATGAGTACGGGAATGAATGCTTTCCCGGACAGTCCGAATCGTTTCAACGCACGATCCATTAAAAAAGCCGCCCGTGCGAGATACCCACTGTCCTCCAGCAGCGAAAGAAAGAAAAACAGCAGCGCGATCTGCGGCAAAAACGTCAGCACGCTGCCCACGCCGCCGAGTACGCCCTCCGTCAACAGCGATGCGAGCCACGCAGGTGCTCCCGCGTTTGCAAGCCATGTCCCTGCCGCTCCCATCACCGCGTCGCCCGCAAGGCTCTCGATCGCAGTGGAAAGAAACGCCCCCAGCGTATCGAACGTCAAAAGGAAAATCAATGACATGAGCGCAAAGAACAGCGGGAGCCCGATGACCTTATGCGTCAGCACCGCATCGATACGCTCCGTCGCGCTGCGCCCGTGGGACGACGGTCTGAAAACGCAGGCACGACAGACCGCAGTGATGGCCCGGTAGCGTGCATCCGCAAATACCGCCGCCGCATCCATTTCCGTATCGGAAAACGCATTGCGCGCTGCCGTGACCGCCAAGCGTTCACCGGGCAGCATTGCCAGGCGCGCTTCGACCCCGGCAGTTCCCAGCAGCAGCTGCTCCGCCGCCCATGCGGTCGGAATACCGTTTCGCTCCGCCGCCGCGCCGATCGCTCGTTCCATCTCCGCATACCGTCGTTCCGCTTCGCCGTTCAGCGGGCAGCGAAGCGGCGCTTCTTTCCACCGGCCGTTTTGCACACAGTCGAGCAGGCGTGCAAGGCAGTCTGTCAGCGCTTCCAGCCCCTGTCCCGTCCGGGCGCTGACGGGAACGACCGGCAGGCCGAGCCGCCCCGCAAGGCGCGCGCAGTCGATCCGGAGGCCCTGTGACGCCGCTTCATCCATCATGTTCAATGCGAGCACGGCGGGACTTCCGAGCGAAGCGATCTGCAGCGTCAGATACAGGTTCCGCTCCAAGTTTACCGCGTCCGCAACGATGAGCACGGCATCCGCCTGCCCGCTGAGCAGATACTCCCGTGCGACCGTTTCCTCCGTGGAGTTTGCGGTAAGCGAATACACGCCCGGAAGATCCACGAGCGTCAGATCGTACCTGCCCGCGGCGGCGCGCCCCTCCTTGCGTTCCACGGTCACGCCGGGCCAATTGCCCACGGTTTCCCGCGCCCCTGTCAATGCGTTGAACAGCGTTGTCTTGCCGCAGTTCGGATTGCCTGCGATCGCGAGGCGCGCGCCGTTTCTTTCCGTCTGTTCCGAAGGTTCCGCAGAGCCGCAGCCGCCGCATTTCCCGCAGCAGGAAGTCTTTGTATACGCACATCCAAGGGCCTGTTCTGTCAAGCCCTGTGCGAGCGCTCCGTTTTTCGCTATCGGCAGTC
>HF985433.1 GCA_000432015.1 Clostridium sp. CAG:1024
GTCCATCGCGGCAGCCGAAAATCCTCTCCCTTGCCCAGCGACCGGGAAACGAAGACCGACAGCAGGGGGATGAACAGCATCGGGAAATAGTAAAAATACCACAGCCAGCGCTCTGCATCCGTGTTTTCAATGGAGAATTTGATTGAGCGCAGAAGAATCCACAGCACTATCAGCACCGAAATCGCCAGCAGATAGTGCCGCACCTGCGTCTGCACGATGCGGATCCATAGGGAGTAGCACCACGCGCTGAACAAAAACACATAGATCCCGCTTCGTAGGTGGCTGACAACCGGAGAATGAAAAATATGCCGGCTTGCATATCGAAGCCACATGGCAAACGCAATGAGAGCCAACACGCCCAGCGCATACAAGAGGCTCTTTTTTGTCGCTTTGCTCATGCCGTATGCCTCCCATCTCTGCACATTCGTATTGATAATACATTATGCGGATAGAAAAAGGCAACACTGTTTTGCACCATTTGCCGAGAGAATCGAGCCAGACCATGGCCTTTGAACAAAAAAATTGCAAACCCTATCCAATCGGCGGGGGCAGAAGGGAGCGATAACAGCTAAAATGTAAATGGAACATGAAAAAGAAGAGAAAGGCAGTGGAAAAGCACAGATGCGAAGGATTGTGCTGGATATGAAAGGAGGACTTCTGGCGGAAGCGGTCATGCAATCACTTTCGGGATGCGACCCGGATTTTCTTGTCTACCGTTCTTCAAAACCGGAGAAAACGCTTGCCCTGTGTCGCACCTGCCGTGCCAATGTGCTGGTGATGGAGGTCATCCGGCAGGGCAGTTGGAATCTGAGCTAACGGCTCAAGCTTTGCAATGCTGTAAAGCAGATCGGTTGGGTCTGCAAGGTTCTGCTTCTGGTGGATGAGAACGCGGACGAACTGCTTGCCTCTGAGGTGCGGCAGGCGGTGAAGGATCAGTTGGTCGATAATTTTATTTACGCATCGGTATCGCTAACCTACCTCGCGGGCGTGATCGATACGCTTTAGAAAGGAGTGGCTATATTGCAGACTGTGATACAGAAAATTCCGGAGAATTTGCAGGAATATGAAATACTTGCCGTCAAAGGGCGGCAGCCGGAGCATATCTGTGTACTGTTTCTGTGTGCGTTTGCACTGTTCGACGGGGACAAGGACGCCGGAACTGCCGCAATGAATGAATCTCTCG
>HF985434.1 GCA_000432015.1 Clostridium sp. CAG:1024
AACGCCTCGGGCTGGTTGCCCATGAGCGCGATGGAATTGCCGTGCAGCTCCTCCTCCTCGCCGGGCAGCACGATCACAAGCTCGCCGGAAATCTCCGAGGTCTGCCCGGAATCGCCGAAGATCTGACCGTCCAGGTTTGCGATGAGGTTGAACAGCGGAATACCGCGAATCTCGGCGTTTTCGACAAATCGCATCTCAAAGCCCGCGATGTCGCCGGAGGTGAGCATGCCGAACAGGCGGCCCTCCTCGTCCGTGACGGGGATGGACTCGATGGAAGCGTGGGAATCGTCCTTGCGGAGCAGCTCCCAGGCGTGGTGGATCGTCACGGCGCTCGACAAAATGGGCGGCGTGTCAAAGTCGAGGTCGCTGACCTGCGTGCGGACATTGCGCAGATATTCCGGCGCGTCAAACCCGAACTTGTCGAGCACGAGCTGCGTCTGGTCGGAGATCACGCCGATGCGCGCCGCGCGGTAGTCCCGGTCGCCCAGGGCGTTGCGCAGCGACGCATACGCGATCGCGGCGACGATGGAATCCGTATCCGGGTTTTTGTGTCCAGTGATGTAAACGGGAATGTCCATGATGAAATGTCTCCTTTGGATGGCTGCGAGGGCTCGCTGCGTCAAACGCTGCGGTGCTCGGAGGGGTTCTTACTATTGTACGTCGTCCTGTCGCCGAAAACAAGGGCTCGCCGCGCGCGGGTTCGGTCTGAGACCGTCAGACCGTGCCGTTTTGCGGGATCACACAATGGAAAGATTCGGGATCGCGTTCAGCGAGAGCGCGTCCGGCGGAGCGGACAGCAGCCGGTAAAACCCTGCGCTGCCGACCATGGCCGCATTGTCCGTGCAATAGCGAAAGTCCGGGCAGCAGAAACGGATGCCGTGCTTTTTGCACTTTCGCTCCATCGTCTTTCTGAGACAGGTGTTGGCCGAAACGCCGCCCGCAAGCGCCAGCGTGCCGTCGCCCGCTTCTACGGCCGCGCGCACGGATTTTTCCGCGAGCACCTCGACGACCGCGCGCTGGAACGAGGCGGCGACGTCCGGGAACGGGGCGCCGACGTCCGCTCGGTTCACGGGTTCGCCGCGCTGCTGCCGCGTATGCAGTTCGTTGATCGCCGCCGTTTTCAGACCGGAAAAACTGAAATCAAAGCCTGCGCCCTCGTTGAAAGCGGAATGGAAGCGAATCGCGTTCGGGTCGCCATCTTCGGCGAGCTTTTCAAGCGCGGGGCCGCCGGGATAGGGCAGGCCGAGCATGCGCGCGATCTTGTCGAACGCTTCGCCGGCCGCATCGTCGCGGGTCCTGCCGATGAGCGTGAAGCTGCCGTAGTCGTTCACGCGCACAATATGGCTGTGACCGCCGGACGCTACGAGACAGGTGAAGGGCGGGCGCAGATCCGGATAGGTCAGATAGTTTGCCGCGATGTGCGACGCGATGTGGTTCACGCCCGCAAAGGGCAGGCCTGCGGCATAGGCGAGCGCTTTTGCATAGTTCAGGCCGACGAGCAGCGCGCCGACCAGTCCCGGCCCGTGCGTGACCGCGATCCCGTCCAGCGCGTCAAGCGTTACCCCCGCCTCCGACAGCGCCCGATCCACGACCGGGCCGATCATCTCGACATGGCTGCGCGAGGCGATCTCCGGCACTACGCCGCCGTAGACCTGGTGCAGCGGAATCTGCGTGTGTACCACGTTGGACAGCACGAGCCTGCCGTTTTCCACGACCGCCGCCGCAGTCTCGTCGCAGCTCGTCTCAATGGCGAGCAGACGGCCGCTTCCGCGCGAAACAAGTGCGTCATATCGCGATTGCGCATTCTGTAGCATGGTTTGTATACTCCAGTTAAAAGGTGCGGGAGACCCTTCTCCGGGGGGAAGGGATCATTCCTCCGCTGTTTCTTCCGCGGGGCGGCGGGCCTTTGGGGCAGGCGCAGCGTTTCCCTGCGCCGCAGCCTGTTCGCGCCTGCGTTTTGCCGCGATGCGCGCGCGTCGTTCCTCTTCGGTCAGAATGGGCTTCCGTTTCGGCTCCATGCCGGGACGGGGCGCTTTGCGGCGGCGCTTTGCCGGCTCCACCGCCGCCTTTTGCCGCGCAGCCTCCTGCGCCTTGGCGCGGCGCTTGTTCAGCGAAACGAGCGTGACGATCGCAAGCACGAGCAGCGCGAGAATGCCCGCGCCCGCGTAGAGTACGATGCGCGTGACAAGATCCTGGAAGAACTGCTCCGGCAGCATGTTGATCATGCGGCTCGCGGCGGGGTCGAACAGCCACAGCTCGTTCCAGAACAGCGCCTGATGAAACGCCGTCCAGAAGCTTGAAAAGTCCAGCGCGGCCCAGGTGCCGACAAAGCCGATGATGAGGAACATGAGAAACGCGCCCCAAACATACCCTTTGGCGATGGTGCCGAGCGCATCGCGGAACGTCAGCAGGGCGGCAAGCAAAAACAGTACGAGCAGCGCGAGAAGCGCCATGTCGCGATACTGCTTGCAGGTGAGGAACAGCGTACGCACATCCTTCATGTGCTCGACTTCCTGCGCCTGATCGAACATGAGCGTTTTTTCTCCGTTCACGGTCACATAGATGTCGATGCTGTCCGCGTCGCCCTGCATATAGTCGATGAGCTGCACGCAGGAGTTCACAAGCTCCGCGTTGCTCATGCCCATCTGCTTTGCAAGACCGAGCCGCGTGTATTCATTATTGATAAACGTATGGTCGTTGATGCCGATCTGCACCGCAGTGAACAGCAGTACAAAGATCAGCAGCACGGATGCTGCCGTCGCCAGCAGTACGGAAATGCGTTTGCGCATACCGAGCGTCTCCTTTATGCAAAATACGGTTCACGCCCGCGAAAGCCCGATGCGGACGCAAAGCGTCATATGATCGTTTAGTATATCACAGAATCCCGTCCCGCGGCAATCGAAAGCGGCGCGGACGCAGCGTTTCCGCCGCCTGCCCGATCCGCACCTTTTCCGCGAGTCCGCCGCGCATGGTCTTGCCGTTGAAACGATGGAGGAACAGCCGTCCGCGCACGCCGTATGCCTTCGGCGCACCGATGCGCCTTTGTTCGGCCGTTTTGTACCCGGCAGCCGGGCGCGTTCCGTCATTCGTGTATGGAGGAGTGTTTCCCCGCGTCCCGCGCAAAAAAGCCGGGAAGCTCCGACAGCAAAACGGCACAGAACACGAGCGCACAGCCGAGCAGCTCGCGACCGCTCAGACGCTCGCCGAGAAGCACCCAGCCCGCAAGCGCCGCAAACACGGATTCAAAGCTCATCATAATGGAAGCGACGGCCGGCTCCGTGTATTTTTGCGCAACGAACTGAAGCGTAAAGGCCACGCCGCTTGAAAAAATGCCGAGGTACAGGATCTCCGGCCAGGCGTTTATAAAATCGGAAGCCGCCGGCCGCTCAAACAGAAGCGCCGCGCCAAGCGACAGCAGCCCGCAGATGAGAAACTGCACGCAGCTCATGACCACGCTTTCTGCGGCGGAATAGCGGTCCGCCAGCAGGATCTGAACGGTAAAGCACAGCGCGCAGCCGAGCAGCAGTAGGTCGGCAAGATACAGCCCGCCGTCGCCGCCCTTCGTGCAGAGCAAATACATGCCGCCGAGACAGAGCAGCGCGGACAGCGCGACGAGCGGATGCAGCTTTTTGCCAAGCAGCGGCGCGGACAGCGCGACCATCACGACATAGGTCGCCGTGAGAAAGCCGG
>HF985435.1 GCA_000432015.1 Clostridium sp. CAG:1024
TCAGTACCCGACGCCGGGGTCGTATACGCTGCCGTCCACGGCATTGAGGATGAGGTAGCTGTAGCCCGGCATTTCTCTGACGTACTCGTTGTTTTCGTTGAGAGGAAACCCGCCCGGCTCCGGACCCACGAATTGCAGCACCGTCTTGCCAAAAAACGTCCACGCCGGCACCATGACCCAATGATCCGCGCTCCCGCGCTGCAGCGCCCGCACCATGCCCAGCTCGATCCGATCGATGCACAGCGTCTTTTTGATCACCGCATCGTTTTCCCCAATGGCAGGCGTGGCGTTGTAGAGGATCTGGTCGCAGAACCGTTCCACGATCTGCTCAAACGGCAGCAGCGCCACGTTCTCGTTGAGCGTGCGCCCCAGCATGCTCGGCGTGCTCCAGTACAGATAGGTCACGCCGGAATCCCGGACGTCTATCTCGATGGATTCTTGCGGATAGTAGGGCGCGTAGCGCTCCTTCCCGTCCGAGCCGGACAGCAGCAGGTCGTAATGCTGCTCCCGATAGGTGGAAGACACGCCTGCAACATTGCGCGTAAACTGGATCTGGTAGCACTGCGGCCACCCTTTCAACGGACCGGGGTCATCCCCTCCAGGGTCGCAATACCCCGCGACAATCATCGCCGGGGCAAAGTCCGTCTCCCCCAGTTGTGCGAGATAATCCAGCCCCATTTGCACCGCCTCTTCCACGGTGATTGTGATGTCATTGAGGTCTGTCAGGTCACTGTCCATATCGAAGTTGAATGGCAGCCCAATCCCATCGACGAGATTGTTGTACTCCACGCTGCCGCCCGGCCCTCCATACCATGCGGTCACGGTCAGATAGGTCTCCCGCTTCTTCCCGGACTCCACCGCGCCGCTGAATTCCAACCTCGTTTGAAAGGCGGCGTCGCTCAGGTCGACCTCCCGGCGCTCGAACGTGTCCGGTGCCTCCTGATACAGCGCTTTCCACGCCTCGAGCTGCTCCCGCC
>HF985436.1:0-24609 GCA_000432015.1 Clostridium sp. CAG:1024
ATTCGCTTGCCAAAGGCGCGATTCGTGCCGCGCGGCAGAACGGTGTGATCGGTGCGTTTACGGGCGGGATCACGGCGACGGCGGGCGGCGTTGCGGCCGCGATCGCATTTGGGTATTTGTTTTCGCTCCTGTCACGGTCAAAAACAAAAAAGTAACCGCGCCCGCTTCCGAAGGAAAAAAACGGTCATAGCTGCCGTTCTCTTCAGCGCCGGCTTGCCCAAACAGGCAGGCCGGCGTTTTTGCCGCCGCGCTTTACGCTTGTAAACGGAGGCGAAGTTCCTTATAATGAAATCGGTAAGAGCACGAGGAACGGAGGCGTTCGCATACAATGGACGGAACATTCGTCACGCTGACTGCGGAAAACTTGAAAACAGAGCATTTGTGCTGCATCATCCGCACAAAAAAGCCGCATCCGGGCGTGGAGGCGAAGCGCGCATGGCTGGCGGCGCGGCTGCCGGAGGGACATGTGTTTCGCAAGCTTGACGCCAAGGCGACGGTCTTTATCGAATACGCGCCGCTGGAATCAGCCTGGGTCCCCGTTGAGGGAGATAATTTTTTTATATCTATTGCCTGTGGACACTCGGCGAGTACCGGGGGAAGGGCTATGGAAACGCCCTGCTGAACGATTGCATCGCGGATGCAAAAGCCAAGGGAAGATCCGGCGTCTGCGTGCTGGGCGCGGAAAAACAGAAAGCGTGGCTGACGGATCAGGCGTTTTTGAAAGAACGGGGATTTGAAACGGTCGATACGACCGAAAACGGGTACGCGCTGCTCGCACTGTCCTTTGACGGCACCAAACCGCATTTTACAGAAAACGCCAAAACCATGCGGATCGACGAGCAGGGACTGGTCGTCCATTATGATCCGCAATGTCCGTACGCCACACAGAGCATCTCGCAGATCGAGACCTACTGTAAGGACAATGGCGTCCCGGTCGAGTTTCGGCTGGTGGATACGCTGGAGAAGGCGAAGGCTTTGCCCTGCGTATTCAATAACTGGGCGGTGTTTTACCGAGGGGCGTTCCAGACGGTCAATCTGCTGGATACCGCAGCTCTGAAACGCATTCTGAAATGACGTGAAGTCGTTCGTCCCCCAAAAACAGAAAACGTCTGCATCTTGAACACGGTTCCGATGCAGGCGTTTTAATTTTGCCGCGTTTCGCCGGCACGACTCAACCCTGGATATAGTTCGTGAGATCGTCGCGGAAAACGGATCGGTGCCGATTGCTGATGGGCAGGATCTCGCCGCTTTCCAAATGCAGACAGAACCGTTCGATCTTTCTGACGTGCGCAAGATTGACCAGATAACTGTTATGGGGGCGTGAAAACAGCTCTGCGGGCAGGATCTCTTCAAGCGCCGCCAGCTTGAGCGCGGTTTCGTGACGCACGCCAATGCAGTTGGCGATCGTTGTACGGCGCATCCGCTCAAAATACAGGATCTGCGACAGGGCAAGAACGACGGTTGCATTGCAGCGTACGGGCAGGAGGATGCTGCTTTCCCGACTGTTGCGCACGCGCGTTTTCGCCTTGTCCAGCGCAAGCAGCAACCGGCTCCTGTCGATCGGTTTTGTGAGAAAGTACACATGATCCGCATCGGAAATATCGACGGCGTGTGAGAGATAAGCGGAAACAAAAACGATCTGCGTCGTGGGTGAGATGCGGTTGAGACTTTGCGCCAGGGCAATGCCGCTTTCCATACCGATCTCTATGTCGAGGAACGCAATGTCGAAACTGTACGACGAGAGTACACGCTGTTCCAAAGCGGCGGCAGACGAAAAGCATTCCACAACGCACGGGTCGACAGCGTGGCTTTCCAGAATGAAGTGGCGCAGCTGTGCGGCATGCTCCGGAATGTCGTCGCAAATTGCAATTTGAAACATAGGGATACTCGTCTCCGTAAGTTTGATTATGTAAGCCGTGTAGTATCAATATAATTCTATGTGAAATATACCTAAATTATATAGCATGGAATGCACGCGGGCTGACACAAAAATGCAGGATACTGTACGATTATGTCTCTTTTTGGGCAGTGAGCGGGAAAGCACGACGCGTCAAATATGGATTTCAAGAGAAAACAGCGGCCCAAAGAGAGACGGTCACGTGAAAACGCGTTCGAATTGCGTTCGGCGCTGCGGTATGCGGCGACATGCCCTGCGCAGCGCTTCCGCGCCTTTTTGTAAAGAAATGCGGCGACCGCGAAACATACCGCAGGAAGGGGGGGATGCTTGAAATCAGCGGGAAATAGGGATATAATCACTTTACTATGAAATGGAATCGAGTGTCAAATTGGGTTCGCAAGCTTCTTCTTCCGGTATCGGATGCGATACTGCTCTGCGCCGCGCTTTGCCTTGCGTTCTTGATGCGCTTTGAATCCGGAGCCGATCAAACGCTCAATGCTTCCTACACGTTTTCGCGCCTGTTTTATATCGTGGGAGTATATCTTGCCGCCTTTTGGGTCGGCGGCGTTTACGAGATCCTCTGGAATTATGCCGGCAGCGGCGAGGTGATTCGGCTCGGCGGGCTGTGCGGTGCGGCATGTCTTGTTTTGATCGCAATGGATATGGCGTTCGCCTGGAGTGTTTCTCGCGGAATGCTTGTCATGCAGGCGCCGATCGCAATCGTTCTCATCGGCGGTTCCCGCCTGCTTTGGAGGATCGTTGCAAACGCTGCCTGGCTGAAAGATCGCTCTGCACGGGGAAAAATGAAGCCGGGGCCGCGTCTGATGATCGTCGGCGCAGGAGACGCGGGAGCATATCTGCTGAACATGTGCGGCAGCGACCCGTCGCTCGGCCGTCCGATCCTGTTTGTGGACGACGATCCGCAAAAGCAGAAGCAGCGCATTCATGGGGTTGCCGTTCGCGGCACGACCGGCGACATTCCAAAGCTTTCCGTAAAATATGATATTCAGGAGATCGTCATCGCCGCACCTGATTTGCGCGGGAGCGCCTTGAACGCGTTGGCGGAGAAGTGCAAGGAAACGCCTTGCCGCGTTCGGATCCTGATGCAGATGCAAACGCCCGAGAACGCAAAGACGCATCCCGGAATGTTTGTGCGCGAGTTGAACATATCGGATTTTCTTTCGCGCGACGAGGTCACGCTGGATACAGAGGGCATCTCCGAGTATCTTGCGGGCAAACGAGTGCTCGTGACCGGCGGCGGAGGCTCGATCGGAGCGGAATTGTGCCGCCAGATCATGCGCTTTTCACCGCGGGCGCTCATCCTGTTTGACATATACGAGAATTGCGCATATGAGCTTTTATGCGAGCTGCGGCAGCGCTACGGGAAGGAGTGCCCGGTTCACGTCTCGATCGGTTCCGTGCGGGACGTGGAACGTCTGGAAGAAGTATTCGCGCAATATCGGCCGGAGGTCGTTTTCCACGCCGCGGCGCACAAGCACGTCCCGCTCATGGAAGACAGTCCTGCGGAAGCGATCAAGAACAATGTTTTCGGCACGCTCAATACGCTGGAGACTGCAAGCAGGTATCACGCGGAGCGGTTTGTGCTGCTTTCAACGGACAAAGCGGTAAATCCGGCAAACGTCATGGGCGCCACAAAGCGGGTCGCGGAAATGCTCATCCAGTATTATGCAAAAAAGACGGAAATGAAGTGCATGGCCGTACGCTTCGGCAACGTTTTGGGTTCCCATGGCAGCGTAATCCCGTTGTTTGAACGACAGATACGAAACGGCGGCCCCGTAACGGTCACGCATCCGGATGTGCTTCGATACTTTATGACCATCCCGGAAGCGGCACAACTTGTTTTGCAGGCGGGCAGTCTTGCAAGAACGGGCTCGATTTGTGTGCTCGACATGGGAGAGCCTGTGCGGATCGACGACTTGGCAAGACGACTGATCCGGTTCTACGGCTATGAGCCCGGCGTAAATATGGACGTTGTGTATACAGGACTGCGGCCCGGAGAGAAGCTGAATGAAGAATTGTTTACAGAGAATGAACGCAGCTGCATGGGACGTACGGCGCATGAGCGGATCATGATCGCCCCGGTCACGCTGCAGAACGAAGCGGCGTTTGAACGACGGCTGATCGCCCTCAGAGCGGCGGCGGCACACAATGATGCGGGCGCTATGGATGCGCTCGCGCAGATCGTCCCGGGCTATCGCGGAGAGCAAAACAACGCGGATGACGCGGCGGTTTCATGTGCCTGCGGCCTGACGACCGGCAGCGTTTAACGGAAAAATATAACGACAGACAGAAATAGAGGGGGGAACACCATATGGGTGATTTGACTGGAAGAACCGCCATTGTTACCGGCGGCGGGAGAGCGACACTGGATGACGGAACGCGTGGATTGATCGGCTACGGTATTGCGACTGCGTTTGCAAAAAAAAGGCGCAAACCTGGTGCTGACCGGACGCAATGTTCAAAAGCTGACAGATGCGAAGGATGAATTGGAGCGGCTGTACGGCGTGCGGGTGCCTGCCGTGCAGGCGGACGTCAGCGCGGGCGCGGACAATGAAACAGTCGTCGAAAATGTGGTACGGCAGGCGTGGACGCGTTCGGCCGTATTGATGTGCTGATCAGCAACGCACAAGCGTCCGCATCGGGCGTGACGCTTGCGGAACATACGACGGAACAATTCGATCTTGCCGTGTACTCGGGGCTTTATGCAACGTTTTATTACATGAAAGCTTGTTATCCGTATCTCAAGGAAACGCGGGGGTTCATGATCAACTTTGCATCCGGCGCCGGGCTGTTCGGCAATTACGACCAGTGTGCATACGCGGCGGCCAAGGAGGGGATCCGCGGCTTGACGCGCGTTGCCGCAACGGAATGGGGACAGGACGGCATCAATGTGCATATCGTATGCCCGCTCGCCTGGATCGCGCAGCTTGAGAAGTTCCAACAGGCGTACCCGGAGGCATTCAAGGCAAACGTGAAAATGCCGCCGATGGGGCATTTCGGGGATGTTGAAAAGGAGATCGGCCGCGCTTGCGTACAGCTTGCATCGCCGGATTTCAAGTATATGAGCGGGGAGACCATCACACTGGAAGGCGGCATGGGGTTACGGCCGTAAGAACGCACAGCACAAAGCGGGCGGTTCGCATGAGAACCACCCGCTTTTCTGTCGACAAGTTCGGATGGGTGGAAAGCGGGCGTTTCCCGAAGACCAATATGTTCAAATGCTGAATACCGAATGGCAAAATAGCAAACGACGTCCCGAAAGAGCCAGCCGCAAGAAAGCATCGACCGCGCTCAGTCGAGGCAGGCCGCACCGATGATGCCCGCATCGTTGCCGAGCGCCGCGGCGGCAAGCGCCGGCAGAGGAGCGACCTCGCCGGCAAAGGTATGCCTGGGCAGTTTTTCGCGGATCGGTCCGATCAGGTATTCGCCCTCGCGGCTGATGCCACCGCCGATGAGAATCAGGTCGGGGCGGAATACGTTTGTATTGAGAAAGCTGCCGAGCCCGGCGGCCACATAGGAGGTGTAACGGTCGACAACGGAGAGCGCGGCGCCGTCGCCTTGCCTCGAACAGTCGAAAGCGGTCCGGCCGTCGACGCAGCCGCCGTTTTTGACGGCATATGCATGCATGAGAGAATCCGGAGCGGCGGCCATCGCTTCCTGCGTAATCCGGATCAGGGCGGAAACAGAAGCGTAGACCTCATAACATCCCCGATTACCACAGCTGCATGAAAGGCCGGCGTATTCCAGAAGCGTATGGCCAAGCTCGGTGCCGAGACCGTTTTTTCCCGTGAACAGCCTGCCATCCATGAGAAAAGCGCTGCCGACGCCGGTCCCGAGCGTGATGAGAAGCACGTTGTCCGCGCCTTTTGCAGCGCCCGCTGCGACCTCGCCGAGGAGCGCGCAGGAGGCGTCGCTGCCGATATGAACAGGAACGCCGAGCTGCGCCGAAAGCGTTTGCTGCAAGGGAACGTGCGACCAGCCCAAATTCGAGGCCGCAAACACTTCGCCGGTTTTCGGATTGACGCGGCCGGGCGTGCCGATGCCCACAGTCCGCAGCGCTGCGGGAGAAAGCCCGGCTTCGGAAAGCAGCGCACGCGAAACAGAAGCAATGTCCGCGATCAGAGCGGCGGCGCTTCTTGCGTGCGGATCGGTTTTTGCACTCTTGTGTGCGGTGATTTGAAATGTTGGATCGACAAGGCCGACCTTGAAGGTCGTGCCGCCGAGATCAATGCCGAGACGATATTGCAAAGGGAAACCTCCTGAAGTATGGACGCTTGTTCGAGGGTCATTGGATCACGCGTTTTTCGCGCCATTTTCCGCTGCGGTAGCGGAGCAGGAAACAGACGCTCCGTCCGACCCAGTCGCAGTACATGGCGTACCAGATGCCGGGGACGCCGAGGTGCAGCAGATTGACAAACACATAGCAAAGACCGACTCGGAGCGTCCACATGGAGATCATCGAAACGATCATCGTATAGCGGGTGTCGCCCGCGGCGCGCAAAACGTTGGGAAACGGGAAGGCGAGCGGCCATAGTGTGACCTGAAAAGCCGCGTAGACGGGCAGAAGCTGGAATACGATGGCTTTTGCCGCATCCGAAAGCGCAAACAGGCCGACCAGAGGACGCAGGATCAGCAGCAGCGTTGCATTGAGAACGATGTTGCAGGCATAAACAAAGAGCATGAGACGCCGCACATAGTAACGCGCCTGATCGTATTCGCCAGCACCGATACATTGCCCAACGACGGTAATGAGGCCGAGGGAGATGGCGCCGCCCGGCACAAGGAGAAAGTTGGCGATACTGCCGGAAATCGCGTTTGCGGCGATGGCGGCCGTGCCGAGCCCCGCAAGGAACCCCTGCACGATGAGTTTGCCGATGTTGAACAGACTGTTTTCAACGCCGCTCGGAATGCCGATACGCAGAATGCTGCGGATCATGGGCCATTCAAAATGTACCTTTTGCAGATCGGCTACATAGACCACGTTGTGGTGGTTGCCGATCAGACGCAGAATGACGATCGCTGAGACCGCGCGGGAGATCAGCGTCGCAGTCCCGACGCCCGCAGCGCCCCAGCCGCAGACGTAGACAAGAAATGCATTGCCGCCGATGTTGATGATGTTCATCAGTATGGCCGTGAACATGGAAATGCGGCTGTTGCCCATGGAACGGTAGAGCGCAGCGCAGGCGTTATAGATCGCAAGGAACGGAAACGACAGCGATGTCAGAAGAAGGTAGGTGACGGCATTGTCCATGACCTCCGGCTCGATTGCGCCGAAAAGCAGGCGCAGCAGAGGCCGCCGTGCGGAGAGCGCGATCCCGGCGAGCAGCAGGCCGAGGATGAGCGCGCTGTACAGCAGCTGTTTGGCGGCCGTCCGTGCATTTTTCTCTTCGCGACGTCCGAGATATTGCGAAACGACAACAGCGCCGCCGGTGGAAAGTGCGGCCATGATCTGAATGATGAGATTGTTGATGACATCCACGAGCGAAACGCCGGATACGGCAGCCTCGCCGACGGAGGTGATCATCAGGGTATCGGCAATGCCGACGGTGACGGCAAGGAATTGTTCTACGATGAGCGGCCCGATCAGACGGATCAGGGCCGAACGCGAAAACAGACGCCCGCCGGAATCGAGTGAAAGCTGGCGCATGGATCCCTCAACGGCGAATTAGAATTTTTTAAAGTCCTCCACGTTCAAAATGAACACGGTCGCGCCGCCGACGACGACCTTGAGCGGGATGGAGGCGCTGTCAACGGCGTGCGGAATGCCTGCTGCGGGAACGGTCACGGTGTGGCGGCGGCTGGATTTTTCGCGAATATCCGAAAGCGCGAGTTCCAGGTTTTCTTCATCAACACCAATCATCAGCGTCGTATTCCCGCCGCGCAGGAAACCGCCGGTGGAAGAGATCCGGGTCACACTGATCTCGTGATCGATCAGGGTACGGGTCAGTGCTTTGACGTCATCGTTTTGTACGACTGCGAATAAAAGCTTCATAATCGAGCCTCCAAACCATAGATTTTCGGTCGTTATAAGAAACACGGGGGAAACGGACGCGAGCCGTTTGCCGTACTTGATTATAGTATAGCATAAACGGGAAGAGATTCGCACGAAAAAAGTTGGAGCGCAGACTGCGGAAACGAAAGGGTATGGCCGTGACGGCCGTTTACGGAAAAATACTGCCGGCCGGAACGGGTTTGCGTCGAAAATCTGAACAATACGCTTGACAGAGGGGAGGACCAATGTTAAAATATAGTTCGTTTCTGGGTGTGGCGCAGTTTGGTAGCGTGCCTGAATGGGGTTCAGGAGGCCGGAAGTTCAAGTCTTCTCACCCAGACCATAGAACCACCGTAGTATAGACCTACGGTGGCTTTTTCATTGATGCGATATACGTAGCATGAAGAATCGGGATTTGCTTAAGGGGTGGATTACATGAAAACAATTATACCTTGGATGTTAGCGATAGCAGTAATTATGTTGGTGTTCCCATGGCTTGCGGTTACATTCATAAAAGGCGATGGCGGCATGGCAGCTTGCTTCATTCTGTTTTTTGCAGTGAACCCTATTTACGCAATTTGTTCCGGAGCATACGCCGGTAAGAACATAAAAAAATTTTGGATATTACCAATTATCACAGCGCTATTCTTTTTGCTTGGGACATGGCTGTTCTTTAGTATGGGAGAAAAAGCATTTATTTTATATGCGTTGGGATATTTGCTCTTAGGAATTGTAGCAGAGTTAATTTCCATGTTTGTAAAGAAAAAGAATTTAAGAGGTTAAACAAATCCCGATTTATCGAGCAGATTAAAAAACTGAAGTAAAGCCAGCAAGCAGAGCAATTACAAATACAATCAATTCGGCTGAAGGACGACTTTCGTAGCGAATAGCATTCTGTCCCGGCAGCAGTGTTGCAAAGTCGCCGCGCATGCGCCGTTCGTGCCGGCTGTGTTTTTGCAGGCTTCTTTCCGTGGTGATCTTGTAGATCTGCACATCGTAGGTACTGGTCTGGTACTGCTGCATGACCAGATCGACGCGGGGGAGTCATGTCCGCGAATACCAACGAGCTGCGCCTTGCGCAGCTCGTGTTGCATTCACAGTGTATTCGCCGTCTCTACTCCTGATACTGCTCCATCACGACGGCGAGCAGCGGCTTTTTGATCGGAGACAGATATTCTTCGCGATATACCTCGGGAGGGATCGTTTCAAATTCCTCTGCATGGAGCACGATGACCGTCTCGGCAAGACAACTGTATACGGCGTTGCGGCCAACAATCAAATGGTCGAGCAGCGCTATATCGAGACTCTTGAGCGCCGCGCGCACGCGTTCTGTAATGGCAAGATCCGATTCGGACGGCAAGGGACTGCCCGACGGGTGATTATGCGCAAGCAGCACGGAATGCGCGTGTTGCAGCAGCGCCTGCTCAGCGACGAGCCGCGGATGCACAGCCGCCTGATCCAGCGTCCCCATGGCGATCTGCCGGGTAGAAATGAGCGTGCGCTGCGTATTCAGACAGAGCAGAAGCGCCGTTTCATTGGGCTCCGCAAGGAGAAGCTCGTTGACAAAGCGTGCGCTTGCAGCGGGCGTATTGAGCCGCACACGGCCGTCGCGGCCGGAAAAACGGCGCAGCGTCATGCGGCGCTGAACGTCGTGCTGAAGCCGAAGGAACATGGCGGTGCTTTCTCCGATCCCGGGAACGGAGGTCAGTGCGGAAAGCTCCGCGGAGAGCACGCCCTCGAGCGAACCGAACCGTTCGAGCAGCGCGTGCGCGATCTCGTTGACGTCGCGGCGGGGAATGGCGTAGGTCAGAAGCAGCTCAAGCAGCTCGTGATCTGCAAAAGCCCCCGCGCCGCTCTGCTCATAGCGATCCCGCAAACGCTGTCTGTGCCCGCTGTGCGAATGCTCCATAGTTCGACCTCCACCAATCTAAACATCTTGTACCATTATAAGGAAAAGTAAGAACTGTGTCAAAACAATGTGCAGAGGAAAACGAAAAAATGATTTTTCGGCCTTCCTCTTGTCAAATCTGACGGATGTGGGTAATATAGAAATGAATATTATTTTGGAGAATTGTGACCATGCGGATTTTGTCTGCGGACGATCTTGAACGATGCGGTCTGGGAGAAAAAACGCATGTACTCCTTGCTTTTTCCGGCGGGTCGGATTCCACGGCGCTGCTGCTTGCGCTGCATGAAGCATGGCGCGCAGGAGAGATATCGGCGTTGTCCGCCGCGCATTTCAACCACGGCCTGCGCGGTGCGGATGCGGATGCGGACGAACGGTTTTGCAGGGAATTGTGCGCAAGACTGGGCCTATCGTTTTATAGAGGAAACGGCGATGTGCGGGGGTTGGCGCGTCGGGAAGGGAAAAGCGTGGAAGAAGCGGCGAGAACGCTGCGATATGCGTTTTTGCTGGAAACGATGCATAAGATCGGGGCGGACTGCATCGCAACGGCGCACCATGCAAACGATCAGGCGGAGACGCTGCTGCTGCATTTGCTTCGCGGCGCGGGGCTGACGGGCCTATGCGGGATGCTGCCGGTACGCGGACGCATCATACGGCCGTTTCTCGGCAAAACACACGAAGAACTGCTCGCCTTTCTGCGGGAACGCGGCGAGCGGTACTGCACCGATGCGACCAACGCCGACACGGCGTATGCAAGAAATCGCGTGCGAAGGGAGCTTCTGCCCCTGATGCAGAGCTTTCAGCCGGAGATCGTCCGGCATCTTGCCTCGACGGCTTCGCTGCTTGCGGAAGAAGAGGCGTATTTGCAGTCCGTCGCTGACAAAGCAAAACGGAAAGCCGAAGCGCAGGGAGGATATGATAGAAACGCACTGCGCTGCTTGCCCCGACCTGTGCAGCGGCGCGTGTTGCTGACGATCCTGCGCGAGACGCTTGCGTATGATGTGCGCCGCAAAGATGTGGAACGTTTGGAAGAGCTTTTGGCCGGACAGCCGGGCGTCTGTATCGAATTGCGGCAGGGGAAGCACGCGTGGCTCGACGAAAACATTCTGCGGCTCGGCGTGCGAGCGGGGATACCGACGTTTTGCGAACCGTTCATGCCGGGAGAGATCTGTCGGACGGCGGGTTGGAGGATCCGCTCAAAGACCGTGTCTGCATATTGTCCGCCGTCGTCCGCATTTGAAGCATGTCTGTCGCTTGACCGGGTATGCGGGTCCGAAACGCGGCTGTATTTTCGCAGCCGATGCGCGGGCGATCGGTTTCGACCGCTTGGCGGGCCGGGGGAGCGGCTGCTGTCCGATGTGTTTACGGATCGTAAAACACCGGAACGCCTGCGCGGAGTTCCGCTGCTCTGCACGGATAACGAGATTCTATTTGTGCCGGGATATACCGTCGCGGAGCGCGTGCGCGTGACCGCGGAAAGTAAAAGGATCATATATATCAAACTTGAGGAGGATTTGGGGTTTGAGCGGCAAGAATTGCATGACGGGGGACATTGAACGGATTCTGCTCGATGAGGAGACCATCAAAAAGCGCATTCGCGAGCTTGGAGAGCAGCTGTCGAAGGACTACGAGGACGAGGAGGTCATCCTTCTCTGCATTCTGAAGGGCGCGTGCGTGTTTTTCTCGGATCTTGCCCGGGCCATGGACGTCAAGCTCAAAATGGATTTCATGGGGATCTCAAGCTACGGAGACGCGGTGAAGACCTCGGGGATCGTCAGACTGACCAAGGATATCGATACGAGCATCACCGGCAAGCATGTGCTCATCGCGGAAGACATCATGGACAGCGGCCTGACGCTGACGCACCTCAAGCGCGTGCTCATGGAACGCCAGCCGGCCTCACTCAAGATCTGCTGTCTGCTGGATAAGCCCGAGCGAAGAGAGTGCGACATTACGCCGGATTACTGCGGTTTCATTATTCCCAACGAGTTTGTCGTAGGGTACGGCCTGGATTACTGCGGCTACTACCGCAATCTGCCCTATGTCGGCATTTTGAAGCCCTCTGTGTACCAGAACAACGACTGATTTAGGAAGCATTGAGAACCGCGGCACGCCCGATCGGGAAAACAACCAGCCGCGGCGGAGGATATGTCATTGAACAATAAGTGGATCAAGACGCTCATCATTTGGGCCCTGCTCTTTGCCGCCATCATCTGGATGGTGACGGGCATGGACACGGTGAGCAGCAAGCCGGACGAACTCGACTATAACACGGATTTCCTGTCGCTTGTACAGCGGACGGAGGCGTCGGGAGAAGCACCGGCCGGAGGAGAAAAAACAATCAAGGCGATCCAGGTCACCTATCGTGACATTTACGGCCTGTATGGCGATAGCAAGCTCACGCTCAAGGATCTGGAAAAACACGCAGACAAAAAAGCGGATTTCCACGTGGTCATTCCGTCGGAGACCACGTTCCGTTCCGATATGGCGGCGATCGTCTTTGCGGCGAATCCGGGGAAGTATCAGAGCGTGGACGAGATCGCTTCCAGCGACTACTCCTTTGCGTATGAGGCCACGGTGGTCAAGGAATCCGTCTGGTCGATCATTCTGCCGTCGCTGATCGTCGTCGTTGCATTCGCCGTATTCTATTTCTTCCTGATCCGGCAACAGGGCGGCGGAAAGCAGATGATGAACTTTGGCAAATCGCGCGCCCGGATCCAACTTGATGACAAAAACCGCGTGACCTTTAACGACGTGGCGGGAGCGGACGAGGAGAAGGGAGAGCTGAAAGAGGTCGTCGATTTCATGCGCGACCCCGCCAGGTTCAACGCCATCGGCGCCCGCATTCCCAAGGGCGTTCTGCTCGTCGGCCCTCCGGGTACCGGAAAGACGCTGCTTGCAAAGGCAGTCGCCGGCGAGGCGAAGGTACCGTTTTTCTCGATCTCCGGTTCGGACTTTGTTGAAATGTTTGTCGGCGTGGGCGCATCGCGCGTACGCGACCTGTTCCAGACGGCAAAGCGTGCAACGCCTGCGGTCGTGTTTATTGACGAGATCGACGCCGTCGGCCGTCATCGCGGCGCCGGCATGGGCGGCGGTCACGATGAGCGCGAGCAGACGCTGAATCAGCTGCTCGTTGAGATGGATGGGTTTGCACCGAACGAGGGCATCATCGTCATTGCGGCGACGAACCGTCCCGACATTCTGGATCCCGCGCTGCTGCGTCCGGGTCGCTTTGACCGTCAGATCACCGTGAATTATCCGGACGTGAAAGGCCGCGAAGAGATCCTGAAGGTGCATGCCCGCAATAAGCCGCTCGCCGACAACGTCAGTCTTGCAACGCTTGCGAAGCGGACGCCGGGCTTTACCGGCGCGGATCTGGAGAACGTGCTGAACGAGGCGGCGATCCTGACCGCACGGGACGGCGGGAAAAAGATCGGAATGCCGGCGCTCGAGGAAGCGATTACCCGCGTTCAAATGGGACCGGAGAAGCGCAGCCGCGTGATCACGGACGCGGACAAGAAACTGACGGCCTATCACGAGGCGGGCCACGCGATCGTGGCGATGAAGCTGCAAAACTGCGATCCTGTACATGAGGTGAGCATCATCCCGCGCGGCATGGCTGGTGGATACACCATGATGCTGCCAAAGGAGGACAAGAACTATGTGACGCGCGGAAAGCTCGAGGACAGCATCGCAATGTCGCTCGGCGGCCGCGTCGCGGAAAAGCTCCGCATGGGCGACATCAGCACGGGCGCCTACAGCGACTTGCAGGCGGCAACGCAGACCGCGCAGAAGATGGTCACGGAATACGGCATGAGCGAGGACATCGGCCCCATCTTCCTCGGCGGTCAGACGGAGGTCTTTATTGGCCGCGATTGGGGACACCAGAGAAACTATTCCGAGTCGCTCGCAGCGCGCGTCGACGCGGAGGTGCAGCGGATCCTTCAGGAGCAGTTCCTTCGCGCAGAGAAAGCGGTCGGCGCCGATATGGAAGCGCTCGATCGCGTCGCAAACATGCTTATGGAGTATGAGCGTGTGACGGGTGAAGAGTTTGCCGCGGTGTATCACGGCGCAGACCCCAAAGATGTTATCAAACCGGAAACGACGCAGGACACGGCGGCTGAGACTGTGAAAACGTCTGCGGACACCGAAGCGGAACAGACCGTACAGACTGCGGAAACGACCGAGGACAACGCCGAAGCGGAACCGACGGAGGAACGCTGACGCTTGGTTCGGAACGGCACAGGAAAAACAATGCGGGACGGAGCGATCTGCCCCGCATTCTATTTGGAGGGCAGAGTGGAACAGAGCAAACTGGATCTGCATTTGCACAGCTGCATGTCGGACGGAAGCTGCCGGCCTGCGGAAGTCGTGCGCCTTGCAAAGGAGGCGGGCGTTGTGATGCTGGCGCTTACGGATCATGATACGCTGGACGGACTGGCGGAAGCACAAGAAGCCGCGGAAGAAAGCGGACTGACTTTCCTGCCGGGCGTTGAGATCGATACGGAGTTTCCGGAAACACTTCATTTGCTGGGACTTGATTTCGATCCGGAGAACGCAAAGCTGCGCGAAACGCTGCAAGCGGTCGGCGATCGGCGAAAAGAACGCAATGAGATCATGCTGCAAAAGCTTGCGGCGCTTGGCTGCGACGTGCGCCCGTGGCTTGAAGCGCAGGAAGGGACGATGACTCGGCTTCACATTGCGCGCGCCCTTTGTACGGGCGGCTATGCAAAGGACATAAAGGATGCGTTTCGCCGCTATCTCGCCCCAGGAATGCCTGGCTATGCGGCGGTCAGACGCCTGTCTCCCGCGGAGGCGATCCGGCTCGTTTTGGATGCCGGGGGCGTGCCGGTCGCCGCGCATCCGTGTCAGCTCAAGTGCAACGTGCGGCGCTTGATCGCGGAACTTACGGAAGCGGGACTGATGGGCGTGGAGGCGTATTATTCGAGCGCGACGCAGGGACAGATCGCAGAGCATGTGAGCATTGCAAGGCAAAACGGGCTGCTCGTGACATGCGGGAGCGATTTTCACGGTGCGAACCGGCCGGGTGTTGTTCCCGGATGCGCGTTCCGAGAGACGGAGACGCTCGAAACAACCAGAGCATTCTTTCTGAAGCGACACCAAATATCGGTCTGACGCATAGACTGTACCGGGGTGATCTTCGGTGAAAAAACGATGGAAAGCGGGACTTGCCGCTCTCGTGCTGCTCACGGCGGCCGTGGGCGGCTTCTGCTATATCAACCAAAACCTGCGCCCGGTTCTTCGGGGCCTTGCGAGCGCACGGGTGGAGGCGATCGCAGCGCGCGCAATGAACGATGCGATCATGGAGATCGTCGCCGAAGAGAGCGGGGAGCTGATCCGCGTCTATGAAAACGATACGCGGGTATATCTGCTGCAAGCGGACGGCGGGAAACTCAACGCAATGGCGGCCGCCTGTGCAAACGCCGCGCAGCAGAGGATCGTTTCGCTGGGCGATCAGGGCGTGACTGTACCTTTCGGCACGGTATCCGGCATTCCCATTCTCGCCGGCAAGGGACCGAAGCTCACGCTGCGGTTTACGCCCGCGGGCGCCGTCGCCTCGACGTTCAGCAGCGAGTTTACTTCGGCGGGCATCAACCAGACGAGACATCGCATCAACATTTGTCTCACGGCAAGCGTGCGCGTCGTTTTGCCGGGCGAGGCCGTGAAGCTCGTTGTGCGCGCGGAAGCGACCATTGCGGAAAACATCATTGTGGGCGACGTGCCGAACGCCTACACGAACGTCGCCAACGAAGAGGATATGCTGAACCTGCTGCCCTCCGAATGAGAAACGCATCTTTTGCAGAATACTGCCCGGGACGGCTTGCCCTTCCATGGGGCGTTTGCTATAATAGACGTGTCTTGGGATATCCCCATGAACAATATCGAAAAGAGGAAGTCGGATGTATACTGGTGCAGGCATCATCAAGATCTATGCGGGCAGTACTGGGCGGCCCTTTGCCGAAAAAATGTGCGCATACCTTGGAACGCAGCTCGGAGACGCGGAAACGATCAAATTCTCCGAGGGAAATATTTTTGTAAGGATCAATGAGTCGATTCGCGATAAGGACGTGTATCTTGTGCAGCCGATCGGTCGTCAGCCCAACGACGAATTTGTCGAGATACTGTTCTGGATCGATGCGTTCAAGCGTGCAAGCGCGAACTCCGTAACGGTCATCGTTCCATATTTCTCCTATGCAAAGGGCGATAAAAAGGACGAGCCCCGCGTTTCCATCCGGGCGCGCGTTTGCGCGGACTGCATCGAATCCGCAGGCGCCGACCGCTTTATTACAATGGATCTTCATGCGCCGCAGGTACAGGGCTTTTTCAAGATCCCGGTCGACCACCTGTATGCAAAATCCCTTCTTTGCGAGTATATCCGCCGTCAAGGACTCGTCGATGACAATCTGGTCGTCGTCTCCCCGGATGCTGGAAGCGCGAAACGCGCAAGAGAATACGCGACGGAGCTCGGCTGCCCCGTGGCGATCGGCGATAAAATGCGCTCGGGTCACGATGAGAACGCGAAGGTCCTTGAGATTATCGGCGAAGTCGCGGGCAAGAACTGCCTCGTGATAGACGATTTTTCGATCTCCGGCGGAACGCTGGTGGACGTATCCCGCGGCCTGAAAGAGAAGGGCGCAAACCATGTGTTCGCGGCGCTGTCGCACAACGTGCTCTCCGCCAAGGGGATTCAGAAGATCGAGGAGAGCCCGCTGGAGTTCGTCGTTTCGACCGATACGCTGGAATGCCCGGACGCCGGTCTGTCCTCTAAGATCCGCTTCATCTCTGCCGCTCCGATGTTTGCACAGGCGGTCAAGATCGTACATGATCGCACGTCGATGAGCAGCCTGTTTGAGCAGCGCGTCAACAAGCGTATGATGGACATGAGCTTCATGGATCAGCCTACGCTGCTGAAGGATTAACAAAAGATCTGCCGAGCGGCTTCCGTTTGAAATAGCGGGAGCCGTTTGTCGTTTTGAAACAGGCAAAAGACGGCGCGCGGACGAAAACACGCGCTTTCCGGCAGAGATAGCGGAGCGTATAAACGGTGGCCCGACGCCTGTTTTGTGTTCAGGCGAAAATTCATCATTGACAGCGGCAAAACGCTATGATATTATTATAAATTTTATTTGACATCCGATCGCCGATTCCGATATAATGATAACAAATATAGCAGGGAAGGAGGACTCGGTGTGTTTCAGATCGGGGATCTGGTCTGCTATCCGATGCATGGCGTCGGCGTTGTGGAAGCGATCGAAGAACAATCGGTTCTCGGCGAACAAACACAGTACTACATGCTGCGTTTTGTCATGGGACGCATGACGGCCATGGTGCCGGTCGCTTCGGCGGAAGCCGTCGGACTGCGGCCGCTTGTCGATGCCGATGTTTGTGAGCGCGTTGCAGACTACCTCAGGAACGATGAGATCCAGGGGGAAAGCGATAACTGGAATCAACGCTACCGGGACAATCTGGACAAGCTCCGCATCGGTGATATTTTCTCCGTTGCCGAAGTGGTCAAATGCCTCATTCGACGCGAAAAAGAAAAAGGGCTTTCCGCAGGCGAGCGCAAGATGTTTTTGACTGCAAGACAAGTCCTTCTTGCGGAGCTCACAGCGTCAAGCGGGAAGGAGGAAACGGAGTTTTTACCACTCGTCGGAGGTTGAACACAGCAGAATATCATCAATTCTCATATCAATCAGGAGGATCGTACCCTTATGCGGAAGTTTTTGCGCATATGTATCGCCGCGCTAGGGTTGGGCTTGGGCTGCGCCTTGACGGCGCTTGTGCTTTATAATGTAAAATATCCGGGATACGGTTATGTCATGCGGTATACGACCATAACGCCGGTTCTTGTCGGCATCTATGCGGTGGTGGGCATTTCATTCGGACTCATTTTTTATCTATACTCCCCGTATATCATTGACGGCGTCCGGCGTTTTTTTCGTGCGACGGAGAGCTGGCTGCACAGAACGCCGGCGATGGATATCCTGTTCGGTGTGCTGGGGCTGATGCTCGGATTGCTGCTGGCATACCTGGTGAGCCTTGCCGTGCATACCATCAGCGTTCCGGTGCTTCCGGAGGCAATTTCTATCCTGCTCTACATTTGGTTCGGGTATCTTGGCTGTCGGTTCGGCATTACGCGTCGCGCAGACATTCTGAAAGGTGCGCGCGGCGGGAATGACGGCGTTCCGCAAAAAATATTGGACACGAGCGTCATTATCGACGGCCGCCTGTATGACGTCTGTAAGGCGGGATTCCTTGAAGGCACGCTCGTGATCCCGTCGTTCGTGCTGAAGGAGCTCCGGCACATTGCCGACAGCAGCGACGTTATGAAACGGAACCGCGGCCGCCGCGGACTGGACCTGATCAAAACGATGCAGGAAACGCTCCGTCAGCCGGTCATTGTCGAGGAGCGCGATTACGACGACGTCGATGAAGTCGATCTGAAGCTGCTCCGACTTGCGGCCGATCTCGGCGGCGTCCTTGTGACGAACGACTATAATCTCAACAAGGTCGCAGCGGTGCAGAACGTGCGCGTTCTGAATATCAACGATCTGGCAAATGCGGTCAAGCCTGTGCTGCTGCCAGGCGAGGAATTGACGCTTGCCATCGTAAAAGAGGGCAAGGAAGCGGGGCAGGGCGTCGGGTATCTGCCGGACGGCACGATGGTCATCGTTGATAACGCCCGACGTTGCATCGGTGAAGAACGGCGGCTCGTGGTGACCAGCGCACTGCAAACTTCGGCCGGCCGGATGATCTTTGCAAAGCTGAAATAACGGACGCAGAGACGGCCGAAAAAATCTGCGGATTTACTTGACATTATACCGATACGTCTACTATAATATCAAAGGTTATCAACGCGCAGCGCAGCCTGCGCGAGACGGGTGGTTCGACCGCCCCGAGTAATTCTGAAAAGCGAGGTGTAAGGGATGGTACGGACTTATCAGCCGAAAAAACGTCAGCGCAGCAAGGTGCATGGCTTCCGCAAGCGCATGAAGACCGCCGACGGTCGCAACGTTTTGAAGCGCAGACGCGCAAAGGGCCGCAAAAAGCTGAGTGCGTAAGGCATTCTTTTTGTGCGCACAAAAGGACACAAGCGTTTGCGGCAAGCATTGGCTTGCCGCACGTTTTTTTCGTACCGCACGATAAATCCGGGTAGCGACTGTGAAACGCATTGATTCTCTGAAAAAGAAAAAAGAATTCCGTTATACCTATCGTGTCGGCAAATCCACTTCACATCGGCTGTTTGCCGTGATCGTGGCGCCGCGCCGCGGCAGGGAGCGAAACAGCCGCGTCGGTATTTCTGTCAGCAAAAAGCAGGGCAACAGCGTTCTGAGAAACCGAATCAAGCGTCGTTTGCGCGAGGCTGTTACGCCGCTGATCCCCGGACTGCGGCCAGGGATCAATGTCATTTTCGTAGCGAGAAGCGGCGTTGCGGAGGCCCCGTTTTCGGAACTCTGCCGCGCGGCAGAGGAAACGCTTGTGCGGGCGGGCGCAATGGAGAAAGGATGGAAACCTTGAAGCGGTTTTTGCTGCTGCTGATCCGCGGATACAGAAAGTACGTTTCTCCTGCATTTCCACCGTGCTGCAGATTTCAGCCGACCTGTTCGCAGTATGCGATCGAAGCCATTGAGAAGTATGGCGCATGGAAGGGCGCGCGTCTCGCGATCTGGCGGATCCTCCGATGCAATCCGTTTTGCCGCGGCGGCTACGATCCGGTGCCATAGCCATAAATGATCTAAGTATATCAACGAAATAGAGGAGGGAAATCCGTGCAAGGCGATTTCTTTTTGACACAATGGGTATTTCTCGGAATGCGGTGGCTGTTCGAGAACCTGACCGGCGAGAACATTGCGCTTACCGTCGTCATTTCGACGCTGCTCATTCGCGCCATTACTGTATTCGGCGACATCAAGTCGCGCAAGTCCTCCCTGAAGATGCAGGGCGTTCAGCCCCAGCTTGATCGGATCCGAAAGAAATACGAAAAGGATCCGGAAAAAATGAATCGCGAGACCCAAAAGGTGATGCGCGAGAACGGCGTTTCCATGTTCGGCGGCTGCCTGCCGATGCTCATCACCATGCCGCTGTTTTTCGTTTTCATTGCGGCATTCCGTCAGTGGGGCAATGAAATGCTCGTCCGGCTTATCGTCACGCTGGAGGAGAACGAAGAGGCGGGCATTGAGATGTTCAAAAACTTCCGTTTTCTCTGGGTCAACAATATCTGGATGGCGGACAGCGGAACGCAGCCTGTCGTCATGACTGCGCAGAATTTCCTTGCGAAAGCGAACAATTTGCCCCGTCTGCTCTACTTCAAAGAGAACCCGGCGGCAGCGGAACTGTTTACCCAGCTCGGATTCTTTATTAAAAACGCCGACGGCACCTATGCCATTTCGAATATTGCCGAGATGCTGAAGGCCGGCGGCGCGACGGAGACGCTCGCAAACGAGATCATCGCGCGCTACAACGACGTCATGGCGCCTTGCGTCAATCTGTATGCGGGACACAACAATGGATGGTTCATCTTCCCGCTTCTGTGCGGCGGCACGACATGGCTGTCCACATGGGTCATGCAGCGTAATCAGCCGCAGAGCGATGCGACTGCAAGCTCCAACAAAATGATGCAGTATCTGATGCCGGCGATGACGTTCTTCTTCTGCCTTAGTACCAACGCTGCGTTTGCGCTCTATTGGACGATCAGCAACCTGGTATCTATGGTGACGACCTTCTTCATCAACCGTGCATTTGCAAAACAGCAGAAGAAAACCGTAGAGGGGGAAGCGGAATGAGAAGCATGGAGTTTTCGGGAAGATCCGTCGATGAGGCGATCTTCCACGGCCTCGTCGAAATGGGGGTAACGATCGATGAGGTCGAGATTGAAACGCTGCAGGACGAAAGCAAAGGGCTCTTTGGCTTTGGCGCAAAGATGGCTGTCGTGCGGCTGACAGAGCGGGAAACGCCGGCGGTGATGGATATGGAGCAGATCCGCCAGCAGGAACCGCGCGAGGAACGACCTGCGCGCGAACGTGGGGGACGGAACAATGAACGAAGGGAACGCGGCCGCGGCGGCCGGGAACGGGAACGCTTCGGACGCGGACGCAGAGACGAGCAAACGGGGCGCAGGAGCAGACCCGTCGCCGAGTCCTATGCGTATAGCGAAGAATTGGCAGAGCAGATGCCGGCTGCGCAATTCCTGAAGCAGATCCTCGAAAAAATGGGCATCCATGCAACGCTCGCGGCAGTCGAGACTGACGGCGGACTGCGCATTCGCATGGAAACGGATACCGACGGTTTGTTGATCGGCCGCCGGGGCGAGACGCTCGATGCGCTGCAATACCTCGTTTCTCTCTATGCAAATCACGGCCGCCAGGAGTATCAGCGTATCACGCTGGACACCGAGGGGTATCGTGCGCGCCGCGAAGAAACGCTCGCACGTCTTGCAAGAAAGGAAGCAGCGCAGGTTCGCTCCACCGGGCGCTCCGTGACGCTCGAGCCGATGAATCCGTATGAACGCCGTATCCTGCACAGCGCATTGCAGGATTTCGATGGTGTTACCACATACAGCGAGGGCGAAGAGCCGAACCGCTGCGTGATCATTGCGCCGAAGCAAGACGATTGAGATAACGACAGACCGGGCGCCGTAGCAACAGAGCGGCGCCCATTTTTTGAGTAAGCAATGAGAAATTCTGAGGATACGATCTATGCACCCTCGACCGCCATTGGCGGCGCGATCGCGGTGCTGCGCGTGTCGGGACCGCGCGCGAAGGAAACGGCGCGTATTTTTGATCGCGGTTTTGCAAGCGAACCGGGCATGATGCGCTTTGTTCGGGTCCAAGATGACAAAGAGCCCATTGACGATGCGATGGCGGTCTATTTCAGCGCGCCTGCAAGCTACACCGGTGAAGATATGGTAGAGATCGACTGCCATGGCGGGCACCAAACCGTGCAGCGCATTCTCGGCCTGCTGTCCGGACTCGGATTCCGACCCGCAGAGGGCGGAGAATTTACGCGGCGTGCTTTTTTGAACGGGAAGATGGATCTTGCCCAAGCCGAGGCGGTCATGGACATCATCACTGCCGATGCGGAGCAAAGCCGTAAGGCGGCGCTGAACCAGCTGCACGGCAGCGTCAGTCGAGCGATTCACGATGTGGAGGACGTCCTGCTTGACGCGCTCTCGGGGATCGACGCGGCGATCGACTATCCGGATGAGGCGGAAGAGGACTGCATTGCACGGCTGCCGGAACAGCTGGGAGCCGGACGAAGCAAGGCGGAACGTCTTCTTGCAGACGGGCGGCGCGGCCGCGTGTTGCGGGACGGTCTGCGCGTTGTGATTTTGGGCAGGCCGAACACGGGAAAGTCATCACTCATGAACGCGCTTGCGGGCTTTGAGCGCGCGATCGTTACGGACATTGCAGGAACAACACGGGATGTGCTGGACGAACGTCTATCCTTTGACGGCGTACCGGTACGCCTTATCGATACCGCGGGCATCCGCGAGGCCACGGATCGAGCAGAGCAGATCGGCGTTGATCGTGCGTTGGACGAAATGCGCAGAGCGGATGTCCAGCTTGTGCTTCTGGACGGAAGCGCGCCGCTCACGACGGAGGACGAGACGCTGATCGAAACAACAGAGAACGGTATTCCGCGCATCCTGGTGGTCAACAAGTGCGATTTGCCCAGACAGACGGACTATGCGGGCGCGATTTCCATCAGCGCAAAAACGGGGCAGGGATTGGAAGAGCTGAAGCGCGAGGTGCTTCGGCTTGCCGCACCGCAGGATGCGGACTGCAACGCGATCACGAACGAACGCCATCTTCATGCGCTGGAACAGGCCTGCGCAGCGCTGTGTTCCGCTGAACAGGCGGAAGAACTCGACTGCAAAGCAACGGACATTCGAGCCGCGCTTCAGGCACTCGGCAGCATTACGGGAACCGATGTGGACGCGACGGTGATCGATCGCATTTTCGAGCGGTTTTGCGTGGGAAAATAAAGAAACGTTTTCTCTTTTTCCTCCGGAAATGTCGACCTCAAATCAATTCCGAGGAGCCCCTTTCGGCGCCTTTCTCGTATGCACCAAGATGCAATACAAAAAGAACGGACGGTTCAGATGCGAACCGTCCGTTTTTCACAGAGTGGGTCATGCGGGGGGGATAGCATATTCCCCATCACACCCTCTCTATTCAGTAAGTGCATTCTCCGGGAAAAGGAACCGCCTCCCTTAAAAACTTATCGAATGTGTTTCTTCGGAACGAGCGGCGCGTCCCAATACGAAAACACGCCTTGTCGTTCTCCTGCGGCGGAAATGAGCGTGCTTGTCAGCGGCGAAAGCGCGGAGACTGTCAGCGGCGCCACCTTGTGCAGTATCAAAGAAAAAGGCATCGGATTGGTCGGGTCGCAATCGATCCGGCCAACGGTAAAGCCAAGGCTCTTTGCCTGCTCTAAAAACGGATCGTCCTGCGCAAGACTGGAAAACAACAAGTGAAAATTCACGCAGCGCGGTGCATCCAGGTCGTCTCCGTGTTCTGCCATCCTGGCAATCGCCTTTGCGTTCTCGACCGATTGCCATTTGGCAGCGTCCGGGTACAGCAGGCGAAAATAAGTTTGGCGATTGGGTTCGACCGCTTTTGTGCAGGTGAGGGCGAGACGCCGCTCCTTGACGCAGTATTCGGAGAGCGCGACAAGAAGACGCGCATCATCTGTGTAGAAATAGTAACGGCGCTGACCGGGCAGATCAATCCGGCCAACGTAGAGAACGTTATCGCCCAAAATTCTGCGCGCTTTTTTGAACACACTGTCCAGACTGCGGCGTTCCCAGAACGAAAAATCTTTTCCGGCCGGCCTGCGCGTGAGGCAGGTCAGATAGAGGAGCGTGTCATGCTTTGGCAACTGCGTCAACGCATCGGCACAGTCGAGATCAACGAGGAACTGCGCGGCAACACCGCGCAGCCCCCAAGCATAAGACTGCCAGTTATTCATGGATCAATACCGCTTTGATGCGGCGGACACCGGCAGAGGATGCCTCCTCTTTTTTGATTTGGAATCGTCCGAGCTGCGCCGTGTGCTGCACATGCGGCCCGCCGCAGATCTCTTTGCTGTAACCGGGGATGGTGTACACCTTGACTTTTGCGCCATAGCGGCTCTCAAAGAGACCGATCGCGCCTGCGGCCTTCGCCTCCTCCACGGTCATCTCCTCACAGCTTACGGGGACATCCGCCTGGATCGCTTCATTGACAAAAGCCTCAACGGCACGCAGCTCGTCGGGCGTTACCTTGCGCGGGAAGCTGAAGTCGAAGCGCAGACGTTCCGCGGTGATATTGCTTCCCTTTTGGCAAACGTTTTCATCGTTGAGGACCTTGCGCAAACCGGCTTGCAGCAGATGCGTTGCGGTATGCAGCGCGGTCGTAGCCTCCGAATTATCCGCAAGACCGCCCTTAAAGCGTTGCTCCGCACCTGCGTGGGACTTCTCCTGGTGCGCTTCGAACGCCTTCTGGAAACCGTCGACGTCGACGGTCAGACCGTGCTCCTTTGCGAGCTCGACCGTAAACTCGATCGGGAAACCGAATGTATCATAAAGATGGAAGGCATCCTCACCGCCGATGCGCTGATCGGAGAGCTGAGAGACAAGACGCTCAAACTCCTTCGTGCCTTTGCGAAGAGCGTTGGCAAAGCGCTGCTGCTCCTTATCAAGCTCCGAAATGATCTTATCATGGTTGTCAACAAGCTCGGTATAAAACCCGCCGTACTGGCGAATGACGGCCTCTGCGACCACGGACAGCT
>HF985436.1:24631-25920 GCA_000432015.1 Clostridium sp. CAG:1024
CCGTCCGAAATGCCGAGCTGCGTCGCAAAACGGATCGCGCGGCGAATGAGGCGGCGGAGAATATATCCCTGATCGACGTTGGAGGGCGTGATGCCGCGCTGGTCGCCCAGCAGGAAAGTTGCGCAGCGAATGTGATCCGCGATGATACGGAATGCACGGATCGTCTCCGCATTTTCTTTATACTGCTTGCCGGACAGCTCGGAAATGGAAGCAAGGATACCGGCAAAAGCGTCGGTGTCGTAAACGCTTTCAACGCCTTGCAGCGTTGCGATCGTTCGGTCAAGTCCCATGCCGGTATCAACATTTTTCTGCGCCAGCGGTTCAAATACGCCGTCGGAGACCTTGTTGTACTCCATAAAAACGTTGTTCCAGATCTCAAGATACTTGCCGCAGTCGCAGCCGGCCTTGCAGTCCGGACCGCAGGGCGCTTTGCCTGTGTCATAGAAGATCTCGGTGTCGGGACCGCAGGGACCGGTCAGTCCCGCAGGACCCCACCAATTGTGCTTTTTCGGGAGATATACAATATGAGAAGGATCAACGCCCATCTCCACCCAGCGGTCATGCGCAATCGTATCGCGAGGCGCATCCTCATCACCTGCAAAGCAAGTAAAGAACAGCTTGTCGGGATCAATGCCGAGCCAATCGGGACTGGTCAAAAACTCCCAGGAATATGCGATCGATTCTTTCTTGAAATAGTCACCAAGGGACCAGTTGCCGAGCATTTCAAAAAAAGTGCAGTGAGAGGCGTCGCCGACCTCGTCAATATCGCCTGTGCGCACGCATTTCTGCACATCGGTCAGCCGCTTGCCCTCGGGGTGCTTTTCACCCATTAAATAGGGTACAAGGGGATGCATTCCGGCTGTCGTGAAAAGAACGGTCGGGTCGTTCTCAGGTATAAGGGAAGCGCTGGCGATCACAGCGTGCCCCTTCGACTGAAAGAAGTCGAGATAGAGCTGACGAAGCTCGGTGGATGTCAAGGATCTCATGTTGCTTTCCTCCCAAGGCCGTATACGCGGCACAAAATATCAACTTATAGAATACAGTAATCGAGCGTGAAATGTCAATGGAGGCGCGGAGGGAGACATGCACTTGCAATGAAAAAGAACCTGTAGAAAATTGTAAAAAACATACTTGACAAATGGAAAGGGAAGTATTAGAATATGCAACGTTGCGACCGCGAAAGCAAAGCAACGAAAGCGCAAGGGTTCCGAAAAAGGAACGAAAAATGTTCTTCAAAAAAATTGAAAAAAGTAGTTGACAAACGAAACCACCTGCGCTATACTAACAAA
>HF985437.1 GCA_000432015.1 Clostridium sp. CAG:1024
GAATGTCCCGCGCCCTTTCCCGGCATTCCTCGGCTGCTCTCCGCGCTGCGCGATCGCGGCCTCCCGCTCGGCCTCATCTCCGGCCGCTGCCGTGAAACGCTCGACATCACGCTGCGGCAGTTCGGCCTTGCAGCCTGCTTTTCCTATATCGGTGCGGGCGATCCCACACACGAGGTCAAGGATCTGCGTGCGAAGGAAGCGCTGCTTCAATTCGGACTGACGCCCGCCGACGCGGTCTATGTTGGTGATATGACGTCCGACGTCCGCTTCGCAAAACGTCTCGGCATGCGTGCGGTCGCGGTCAGTTACGCCTCCTATTCCGGCCGGGAAGCACTGCGTGAAGCCGGTCCCGATGCACTTTGCGACTCCGTGGACGAGCTGGAGCACACGCTGCTTTCCATGCTGTAGCCGCGACTTTTGGCTCCTTTTCTTCTGGAAATTTCTTGTAATCCGGCCTTTTTGCGATATTTTTACAAAAATCGCTTTCTTTTCCTATACGAATGGTTTATACTACATCTTGTATATGTGTCGTCAAGACGGCACGACTATGTAGTAGTTGGCCTTTGGCTTCGGTTTGAGGGGGAACATGAACGCATCGAGAAGCAAGCGACGGATACGCCTGACGCCCTTTGGCTATCTTGTCCTTTCGGCTTTCATCGCCGCATTGCTCGGCAGCGTGTATCTGATCGCACGCGCGGCGGGCGGGGCTTCGCTTACCCCGCGCGGGCAGATCACCGGCTCCGGCAACCCGCTGAACGTTCCCGATCCGAACGCTTCGCCGGACTCCTCCGTTGTGGACGACGCGCTGAACGGACTGGTGAGCGGCGCACTGGCGGACACGGAGATCGCGACGCCGACCCCGGTCCCGACCCCCGTGCCGACGCCGACCATCTACATCACGCCTGTACCGGATCCCACAGTTTCGCCGACGCCGTCACCCACGCCTGCCAGCGTGAGCCGCACGCCGAGCCCGGCGGAGGTCGCGGGCGCAGTCGACGGAAAGTTGTCCACGGGCGGCGTCAACCTCCGTGCAGGTCCCTCGACCAACGATAACATCATCGGCACGGACTTTGCCAAAGGAACGAAGGTCAAAGTCTATGCCCTCGAAAACGACTATTATTTCGTGCAGATCGTAGCCAAAGAGCGCTACGGCTACATTTCCTCGAAATTTGTGAGCGTTGCGGGCTTCACGCCGCAGCCTGTCGCGACCGCGGAACCGCCTGCGGGAGCAATCGGCGGACGCATACGCGCGTCCAAAGCCATGCTGCGCAACGGCCCCGGTACGGATTACGGCGCGATCGACCAATATGTGAAAGGCGATCCCGTATACGTTTTCTTCAAATCGGGCGACTGGTACTATGTGCAAATGGCGCTGACCGGTGAAAAGGGCTACATGAAAGCAGATTTCATCACGGTCGAAGCCGACATCCCGTCCGGCACGCCTATTCCGTAAAGCGGTGCGTTCCGAACGGCAAGCGTAAATGCAAAAGGGTATGCATCAAAGCGGTGCATATCCTTTTTTTTGTGTCTGCCGCAAATGCGTTCGCTGTGCGTCCGTCTCCGCGCAGCGCCCGCAGCGTCTTTCTTTCTGCTGCCGCTGCCACACGTTTGACGACACGCCGTGCATGCTGCCGACCGGCGGCGTTCACCGCATTGCAAGCACGACACGCCGCGATCGTGGTCATACTTGACAGAAATTCCCGCTTTGAAAGGAGCAGTGACATGTCTAAGGCTGCTAAGAAAAACATCTATCTGGCGATTGCTATGTTGGTCGTATTTGCATTCCGGCTCATCCCGCCCTCGGGCTCTCTGACCGCGGAAGGACTGGCTGTGCTCGGCATCTTCTTTGGTTCGCTGCTCATGTGGATCACGATCTCCATTGACTGGCCGAGCCTCATTACCATTTTTCTGATCGGCTTTTTGCCGAGCTTCGGCTTTGGAAAGACCTTCCAGGGCGCGTTCGGCAATTCCACCGTCGCGTTCCTGATCTTCACGTTCATGCTGGTCTATCCGCTGTCCAAGACGAACTTTGTGCGCCGCTGTACCATCGCCTTCATCACGAACCGCATCGCGCGCAAAGGGCCCTGGTATTTTACCTGTTTCCTGCTGGCCGCAGTCACCTTTATGGGACTGTTTATCTCGCCCTCCGTGCTCTTTGTCGCATTTCTCCCCTTCCTGCTCGACATTCTGGATGTTCTCGGCATTGAAAAGGGCGGAAAGTCCGGCAACATGCTCATGATGGGCTGCGCGTTTGCAATCAGTCTCTCCTCCGGAATGACCATGATCGGCCACGTTTGGCCAACGCTCGCGGTCGGCTTCTACAAGGGCGCGACGGGTTCCGACATTTCCCAATTTCAGTACATGGCATGGGGCATCCCGACAGGGCTCCTTCTGCTCGTCCTTCTACTGCTCGTTTTCCGATTCCTTTATCGTCCCGACGACATTCGCCAGATCGATCCGGAGAAATGCCTGGCTTTGCGCGGCACCGTGCCGCCTGCGGATCGCAAGGAGAGGATCATCCTCTTCGCGATGATCCTCACCGTCTGTCTCTGGGTGCTGCCGAGTCTGTTCAAAAACATCCTGCCCGATGTCTACAAGGCAATCAACGGCTGGACGACCGCAATGCCGCCACTCGTCGGCTGTCTGATCCTCTTCATCTGTCTCGACAAAGGCGAGCGCATCATGAACTTCTCGGAGGCGGCCTCAAAGGGCGTCATGTGGGCGTCCATCCTGATGACTGCCGCAGCAACAATGCTCGGTTCCTGTCTGACGAGCGAGGCGACCGGTATCTCCGCGTGGCTCAGCGAAACGCTTTCTCCCGTCACCTCGGGTCTGCCGGTCATGGCGCTCATCGTGTTTTTTGCCGCATGGGCGATCCTTGAAACGAACGTTTCTTCAAACATCGTCACGACGAACGTTGTCTGCTCCGTGGCGCTCGCCGTCTTTCTGGCGCTTCCCGCCGGTACGGTCAATATGGCCGCGGGGCTCAGCATCGTCGGCATGTGCGCTGCGATCTGCAACATGACGCCCGCGGGGCAGTCCACGATCAATACGGTCGCCATCGGCTCCGGCTGGACGACGCCGAAGGATATGTTCGTCTGGGGCGGCGTGTTCGCCCTGCTCGCCGTGATCGTGATTAGTTTCGTCGGCTACCCGCTCGGCGCGTTCTTTATGGCGGGCATGCAATAAAAGCGAAAATATGCGGCTGACGCTGCATTTCTCCGACCGCTCTACTCCATCTGCGCCGCCGGTCTCCGCGAGGGCGTTGCCGTTGAGTACGTTTCCTGCGAGCCGACGGAGAATCTGAAAGAGCTGTTTCCAGAGGAGTACGGTGAGGATGATGATTCTTTTGAGGAGGAAGAAGAAACGGAGCAGGCATAAACCTGCTCCGTACATAGGAAAATTGTGTTTTACGGCTTTATAAGCGTATCAACGAAGTCTTCAAGTTCCTTAATGAAGAGTTTGATTTCACAAGTGTTGGATGTTTCATCTCGAAGAACATGCTCCCATTTAAACAAGAATTCTTCAACAGAACGGAAATCTGCGTTTTGCCATAATGGGGCAATTGCAATCAGTGCAGCATCAAAGGGTGCAGATTCGAAATGGTCGGCATCAATATAGCCACCCATACCAGAACGTTCGCACGAAAACACTTTACGAACAATCATTTCCAGCTCTATGGCTGAACCGTGGTCAATTCTCACTTTCTCTCACCTCCTTTACTGTATTTATTATACATTATTTGGTGTCCCATAAAAAGGACACAAAGCGGTGAGGCAAAAAAAGTGGATGTAACCGAACTTCGTTACATCCACTCGATCTGGTTGCGGGGAAGGGACTTGAACCCCTGACCTCCGGGTTATGAGCCCGACGAGCTACCAACTGCTCTACCCCGCGACATGCCGCGAATCGGCTGTTCCGATGCGCTACGCAGTAGTATATCATGCGTGCGCTGCATTGTCAAGCGATTCGCGAGATCGATTTTTATCATTTCTTGCCGCACTCAAAATTCGCCCGTGCAAACGACCGCTGCGGGTCCCGTCATATAGACGTGATCGTCCTCCGCCCAGTCGATGTGCAGCGTTCCGAGTGCGATCCGCACGTCCACGCTGCGTCCTGTCTTTCCGTTCAGCACGCAGGCAACCGCCGTACTCGACGCGCCCGTGCCGCAGCAAAGCGTTCTGCCGCAGCCGCGCTCCCATGTACGCATCTCGACCGTGTTCTCATCAATCACATGCACAAAGTTCACGTTCGTGCGCCGCGGGAACACGGGCGCGTGCTCGATCGCATTGCCGAGTGCCGAAATATCGATCGCTCCAAGGTCATCGACAAACACCATGGTATGCGGTACGCCGACCAAAACGCTCGTGAACCGCAGTTCTTTATCAAGCACCGAAATCGGACGATCGATACAGCGCCCCTCTCCCTCGACAGGGATCTCCCCGCACTCCAGGAACGGCTTTCCCATGTCCACGCGCACCTGCTCCGCCACGCCATCCTTCACCAGCAGTTCCGGACGCATGACGCCCGCAAGCGTTTCCACAGACATCTGTGTTTTCTTCACAATGCCCTGCTCATAGACATACTTTGCGAAGCAGCGGATCCCGTTGCCGCACATTTCGGCTTCACTGCCGTCGCTGTTGATAATGCGCATCCGGATATCCGCAGCGTCGCTGTTCTCGACTACAAGAATCCCATCCGCGCCAACGCCCGTGTGCCTTGCGCATTCTTTGACAGCCATGGCGCCGTAATCGATATTCGCAAGCTCCCTCCCGTCGATCACGAGAAAATCGTTGCCCAATCCGTGCATTTTCGTAAATCGCATAACCGTGCTCCTTTCGGTCCAATCCTATCCGATGATCTCAAGAAACGCCTCGTCCGCATAGCCGCGGACCGCTTCCTCAAAATTACGGAATCGTTCGAGAAAATCACGCGCCTGCGGGGTGAGCTCCGCACCGCCGCCGCCCCGTCCGCCGGTTGTCGACGTCAACAGCGGAAAACCGAGGCTTTGCTCTGCCGTCTTGATCACCCGCCACGCCTTGCTGTACGCCATCTCCATGGAAATGGTGGCCTGCCGGAGCGACTTGAATTCGTCCACGCGTTCAAGCAGCTCCGCAATGCCGGGGCCAAAGCATTTGTCCTCGCCGTAAATGCGCAGCGTCAGGGTGTAGTGCAGTTGCTTCTTTTGCTTATTCATGACCGACCCCGCTTTATTTCAAATTTTGCTTATATAGAATAAGTATATCACAGCGCCGCCGCTGCGAAAAGCCCAACGGGCAATTTCACATGAATGCCACAAGACTGCCGTTGACGAACGCCCTGCATATCTACTATGCTATATCTATGGAAGAAACAACCACGGAAGCCGTTCGCCGCGCGTTAGCGGACGGGCTGCAAACGATCCTTTCGATCCCGGCCGAA
>HF985438.1 GCA_000432015.1 Clostridium sp. CAG:1024
CCGCGCCGGCGGCCGTCCCGGAGATCGGGTATGAGGACTTTGAAAAGATCGACCTCCGGCTTGCAAAAGTCGTGAACTGCGAAGAGGTCAAGCGCGCAAAGAAGCTCTTAAAGCTCACGCTCGACGTGGGCGGCGAGGAGCGCACGGTCGTTTCGGGCATCAAAAAGTGGTATGCGCCCGAAGACCTGATCGGGAAAACGGTCGTGCTCGTCGCGAACCTCAAGCCCGTCAAGCTCTGCGGCATTGAGAGCCGCGGCATGATCCTCTGCGCATCGGACGAAGCGGACGAGAAGCTTTCCGCGCTCACGACCCTGTCCGAGATGGAGAGCGGTCTGAAGGTGCGCTGACCATGAAGGAATTCACATTAAAGAACGGCGAAACGCTGTGGGTGCGGCAGGCGCGCGGGACGGACGGCGCCGCCTGTCTCGCCTACCTGCGCTGTGTTGGCGGCGAGAGCGATTACCTGCTCGTGGGGCCGGAGGGCGTTCCGCTCACCGAGGCGCAGGAGGCGGAGTTTCTGGAGGCCCAGTTCGACAAGCCGGATAGGCGCATGTTCGTCGCGCTGATCGGAGACGAGGTCGTCGGACTTGCAAACGTCGAGGCAAAGACGCACAAGCGCATAGCGCACAACGCGCACATGGGCATCTCCGTGCGGCGCAGGCTCTGGGGGCAGGGCGTCGGCAGCGCTCTTATGCAGGAGATCATTGACTTTTGCAGGGAAACCGGCACGATCCGCAATCTGTGCCTTGAGGTGTATGCGGACAATGAGCGCGCCGTGCGGCTGTATCAAAAGTTCGGCTTTGCCGTCGACGGTCTGCGCAAAAAGTATCTGTTGGTAAACGGCGTGTACCACGACGAAGCGCTCATGCGCCTGTCGCTGTGAGAGGCACGGCTATGAAACGCTTTGATACCCACGCGCATCTGCTCGATGAGCGCTTTGATGCGGATCGCGATGCGCTCATCGCGCGTTTGCCGCAAGCGGGCGTGGCGGGCGTGCTGGAATGTGCCTGCGCGCTTTCCGATCTTCCGAAGATGATCGCGCTTACGGAGCGGTATCCGGCGTTGATCCTCGGCGCAGCGGGCGTGCATCCGCACAGCGCCGCCGAATGGGACGCGTCCGCGAAAGACGCGGTCGAGCGTGCGCTTGCGCATCCGGCCGTCCGCGCCGTGGGCGAGATCGGGCTGGATTATCATTATGATTTTTCTCCGCGCGATGTGCAGAAGCGCTGCTTTGACGAACAGCTTGCCATCGCGGGCGCGCACGGCATGCCCGTTGTGATCCATGATCGCGAGGCGCACGGCGACTGCATGGCGCTGCTCCATGCGCATCGGGCCGCGCTTTCGGGCGTGATGCACTGCTTTTCCGGCAGTGTGGAGACCGCGCGGGAGTGTCTGGACCTCGGTCTGTCCCTCGGGGTCGGCGGTTCGCTGACATTCAAGAATGCAAAAAAACTGCCGGATGTGGTACGGTTTGCGCCGCGCGACCGGCTGCTGCTCGAGACGGACTGTCCCTATATGACGCCGGAACCGCACAGAGGCGAACGGAACGATCCGTCCATGACGTCGCTCGTGCTGACGCGTCT
>HF985439.1 GCA_000432015.1 Clostridium sp. CAG:1024
CACAGGCCGCCGTCCAGCCCCGGACCGGTACATAGGGGTCGTGGTAACGGTTTCCCTAAAGCTGGTACGGATTAGCCCCTATATGTTGTCAAGTATGTCCACGCCGTACCCCATGTCTGCCTTGGCAAACTGCCTTTTATCGCTTTATCTTTTAATTTATCCATCGTCCCATACCATTCTTCCCAACGGTCAAATATACTTGCAATGTTTTCCGCAGAAAACGCATTTCCCTCCTTGTCGCATTCGGGAATTCGCTCAATGATATGACAATTCGTCAGACACGCCGATTTCCCATCTTTGTTCAACGGTTCTATCAGGATGCCAAGATTGATATAATATGCTTCTGCACTAAACTGCGAGTTTTGGATGTTCAGCAGCAATACCAATCCATCTACTCTCTTTGTCCATGTTTGTTTGCTTTTCCTGCACCCTCGCTTTTTGAGTAAAACGGCTAATTGCTTTAACAGTTCTTCTTTATAACTCATTATCTCAATCCCTCTCATTTATAAGTCACCAAAATTTTAATCCATCTGCTGCCAGGTTCCATCGCTTCTAATCCGACAATATAGCGATTTAATTGTCTCCATCCCTGACGAATGGCTCTCAAGTTATCGGGTTTTAATTCATAAACTATATGATTAACAAAATCAACAGCATCCGCTCGACCTGCCCCTGGGATTGATACTTCAGTTTTAAACGTAGTCTTATTTTGGCCATAATCCCATTGCTTATGCATTTGCCGGCCTCG
>HF985440.1 GCA_000432015.1 Clostridium sp. CAG:1024
CAATTGAATAGGTTTTATTCCTTCAAACGATGCAGTCACCCTCCCCCCGTGGCGAACGGGTCCATGGAAGTCTCATCCCCCCCGCCTTCATTATGGCCGGGCCGCGAATTACGGAAGTATCATTGTCCCCAACACCTGTCATCGCCTCCACCGGGAGCAGCCCGGCTTTTATCATGTAAGTTGTATCGCTCGCTCTTTTGTGGGTACCCATCAAAGTCAGGGACTTTGATGGGAGAGGAGGAGCAGCGCAGTGATTGAGCTTTCATGCTTTGCATGGAAGCGAAGGATCCGCAGCTTGCTCCGACGAGGTCGCGGCGCACTCACGAAAGCGGCTCAGGGGTTTTAGCCCATAGTGTTGGGAATGTGCCAGACGCTTGCATGTTCGGTTTTCAAGATTCGCTGAGCGGTAAGGCTCTGAGAAAACAAATCTGTCGCATCTCCTGCGGAGAAAATCCTCTCACTATACGTTGGGTAATGCTTTCGGATTTTTGGACATTTTTATTTTCCCTCTCCCCTTTCAATGGACATTGGACATTTTTCCGCCCGTTGTCAGGTATCGCCCCGAATATACTTTTGCTGCGGAAGGCAGAGGGGCGGCAGGGCAGAAGCGTTGTCCTCTCACCTTTCAATGAACATTTTTTTGAGAAATCTTAGTCACCGAGGAAAATATATTTTTGCTGCGGAAGCGAGAGGAACAACGGCGGCGTAAGCCGTAACAGCAGGGTTTGGGGAAGGCACTCCCCAACAAGATTCCGATGGAACAGAATGAGCGGACGGCAATTATGGCACCTCGGTAGAATCTTGCTCTGATAACTCACGCTCTGCCCCTGCCGTAAAGCTGTGTATTTCTCCCTCTGCTGCCTACAACGACGGGAAGCGCATTTTGCCAAGGATTGTGGATAGATTTTTTGAAAAAATGGGTGTGAAAAACGCCTCAGACTTTTTGAAAATCTGTGGCGGTGATTAACGGATGATTCAGTTCCCGTTCATGGAATTGTTACAAAGAAAATCTGGAAAATCATTAATATTTCGGCAAAATATGCTATCATTAATGTTGTCTATGCGGATGGCTCATATACTTGGACGCTGTTACAGGAGGTGTATTAACATGAAAAAAGGCGCTTTAATATTTTGCCTAACATTGGCACTCCCAATGATTCTGTTTTGCATGACAGCATGTCAACATGACACGGCAGATACCCCTGATGTTCTTTCTCCCGCCATAATGATAGATGGCGTTGTATATTACTCGCTTGGAAAAGAATTGGATACCGCTCCGCTAGAAAAGTCATATTCTGGTCATGTAACATCTGTTGTTAGTGTAAAAGACCTTCCGACCCAAAACGGAGAGGCAAATGTTCCATGCCTGGACGCACCGTATGTTATTGTTGGAGAAGGTGTTGCAGTTCTTTTTAACGAAAAATGGATTCTATTTGAGCAATTAGATAATTAAGCGTTCAAACAGATCGGCTGGTAGTTATGCTGAAAGGGAAGCTTTTTTGCCGTGTGCCGATAAGACAGTAATTTGAGAAAACTACAAAATCGGCATCTGCCAA
>HF985441.1 GCA_000432015.1 Clostridium sp. CAG:1024
AGAACTGATCCCTGAAATGTCGCAGGGCGAGCACTCGAACATCGGCACCGTGTTCTTTGCGCTGGGGTTTTCCGTCATGATGATGCTCGACGTGGCGCTCGGCTGACAACGCCCCGAAGCGCCGGCAGGGCCGCATGGAAAACGAGCCGCCGTCAGAGCGCCGTTCCCTTTGTCGGAACGAAAAAGCCGCTGAGATCGGCCTGCTCCAAGCGCAGCAGCGAGAGCTTTTTGTCGATACCGCCCGCATAGCCCGTCAGACTGCCGCTCGTCCCGACAACACGGTGGCACGGGATCAGGATCGAAATCTCGTTATGCCCGACCGCACCGCCGACCGCCTGTGCGGACATGTGCCGCAGTCCCCGCCGTTCCGCAAGTCGACGCGCGAGCGCACCGTATGTTGTGGTCTGCCCGTAGGGGATCTCCAGCAGAAGCTGCCAGACCTCCTGCCGGAACGCGGAGCCGATCGGGTGCAGCGGCGGCAGGAAATCCGGCTCTTTTCCGGCAAAATAAACGTCCAGCCAGCGTTTCGCCGCACCGAGTGCCTGCGTGTCCCGCGCTTCATGCTCGGCCGCCAGATTGTCCGCATAGTATTTCTCGCCGTCAAACCACAATCCCGTCAAGCCGTTTTCGTCCGCCGCGAGCAGGATCCCGCCCAGGGGAGACTCGTAGTGCTGCGTATAAATCATGTCGATTTCCCTTTCGTTTTCTTCGGCGCACAGTCGCGCATGTCCGGCAGCGCGCCGCCCGCGACCGCCCAGAGATACAGGCTTGCAACGCTGCAGCAGGGGCTGAACCTTCGCCGGTATTTTTCAAAGAGCTTGCGGTCGATCTTTCGATGGTGATACACCATGCGCAGTCCCCGCTGAATGGCAAGGTCGTCAAAGCTGAAAATATCCGGCCGCTGCAGACAGAACAGCAGGATCATTTCCGCGGTCCAGACGCCGATCCCCTTCAAGCCGCTGAGCGCGCGTATCGCGTCCGCATCATTCATGTGCTGCACGGCGTCCAGATCGAACGCGCCGGTGCAGACCTTTTCGGCAAAATCGGTGATATACTCCGCTTTGCGAAAGGTCATGCCCAAGGATTGCAGCTTTGGCACGCCGGCGGCGAGGATCGTTTCTGCATTCACTTCGCCAAGCGCCTCCTGCATCCGCTGCCAAACGGTCGCCTGCGCTTTTGTGGAGATCTGCTGTCCGATGATGTGATGGATAACGGACGAAAACAGACCCGTGTCTACCGTGCGTTCGATCCGCCCGATTCGGTCGATGACCTCGCCGAGCCGCGCATCCCGCGCACGCAGATAGTCCGTCTCCGCGTTTCCGTAATGGAAGTACATGCCGTTGCTCCGTTGTGTATTCGTTGTTTCAGTATACCACGCGCCGCTCGGCCGTGTCGAGCTTCCCGAAATGCGCGCAGCGCGGGCGGAACGGGTGACCGAGAGGGCTGCGGCAGGCAGCGCTGCGGATGCCAAAGCTCCGCCCTCGTGAAAACACATTCCACGGAAGCGGCGACGCCGTGCAGCGGACGTTTCAAAAGGAATACAACCCAGACTATCAGACGATGTGAGGATACACGAATATGATCGAGATCAGAAAAGCGGTTCCTTCCGATGCAGAACGCATATTGGATTATTGTAAAGCTGTCGGCGCAGAATCCGACAATCTAACGTTCGGCGCGGAGGGCGTTTCCATAACGCCGG
>HF985442.1 GCA_000432015.1 Clostridium sp. CAG:1024
GGCCGCGCTGTATTCGAGCCGGTTTTCATAGAGATGGTTCACCGCGTCCGCAAGCGAGTCGCTCGTTGCGGCGTCCTGATCGACCATGACAGCGTAGCCCTTTTTCTCGAAATATTTTGCGTTCAGGATCTGATCGCCGCGGCTTGCGGACAGCGGAAGCGGCACGAGCACCGCGGGCTTTGTGAGCGCAAGAAACTCAAAAACCGCATTCGCGCCCGCACGGGAAAGCACGATGTCGGCAAGCGTGAGCAGGTCGGCCATCTGCTCGGAGATGAATTCATACTGAACATAGCCGTCGCGCCGTATGCTGTCGTCGCGCTTGCCGCGCCCGCACAAATGTACGATATCGTATACCGGGAGCAGGCGGGCGGGGGGGGCCCGCCGGCCGCCCGGCGCGCCACGCAGCAGCTCGTTCAGCGCGGCCGCGCCGGAGCTTCCGCCTTCGACGAGCAGAACGGGCTTTTCGCCGGACAGCCCCGTAAAGGCAAGCGCGCGTTCGCGGCTGCCCTCGTACAGCTCCGGCCGGATGGGCGTGCCGGTAAAGACGGGCGTGCCGTGGCGGACACAGCGCATCGTGTCCTCAAACGTGACGCAGACCGTATCCACGAACCGCTCCGCGATCCGGTTCGCAAGGCCCGGCGTATAATCGGATTCGTGCGCGACGACATGGATATGCGCGCGTCCCGCAGCCATGACCACCGGAACGGAGACAAAGCCGCCCTTGCTGAACACAACGTCCGGCTTGAGCGTTTTCAAAAGCGCCCTCGCCTGCCTGATGCCCTTTAAGACGCGGAAAGGATCCTTAAAGTTTTCAACGGAAAAATAGCGGCGCAGCTTACCGCAGGGAATGCCGTAATAGGCCACGCCCGGAAGCGCCTCGATCATACCGCGCTCCATGCCGTTCTCGCTTCCGATGTAGGAAACGTCCCAGCCCTCGGCCTGCAAGCGCTTGATGAGCGCAATGTTCGGTATCACATGTCCGGCCGTACCGCCGCCCGTAAATACGATCTTCATATGTTTCTTATCCTTCCCTCCGATTTGACATCCTACCCAAAGCCCCGTGCGGGGGGCCGCCCGTTCAAAGAGCGCAGCGTTGCCGGAGGTTGCCCTGC
>HF985443.1 GCA_000432015.1 Clostridium sp. CAG:1024
GCCGGAACCGACCGCGACGCCGACGCCCAGTCCGAGCCCCTCGCCGAGCCCGACGCCGGACGCGGACGGCAATCCCTATGTCGAAAAGACCATCTCCCGCTCGGAGTTTTCCGCAAAATACCGCGGCATCTTTGAGGAAATGGGCGTGACCTCCATCGACTATACCGTGACGGACGTGCTGGACGGCGAGATCGTCGCGACGGTCGATTACACCATGACCTACCACACCGAAAAGGGCGGCGACCTCACCTATGATTTCACCATCGAGGCGAACCGCATCGCGAACCGCTGGACGATCAACTGGTCGCCGCGGCTCATCTTCCCCATCATGGATTGGGGCGATACCATGCGCGTCGGTACCTTGCAGTCCAAGCGCGGAGAGATCCTCTGCGACGGCGTTCCCTATGCGCAAAACGTCAACATTGTTACGATCTTCTGCATGCCCTCCACCATTCCCGCCGAGGAGATGGAGGCGTTCTATCAGGGCGTTCTGTCCATTCCCGAGGTCGTGAACAACATGAACACGGAGGAACGGCAGGGACGCGATGCGCTCGACTATGCGATTTCGAGAACGCGAAACGATTTCTGTAAGATCTGCACGTTCTTCCCCGATCAGCTCACGGACGACCTCAAAGCGCGCATCCTCGCGGTCAAGGGCCTTGCCATCGACACGCAGAACTACGGCACCACCCGCTATTACCCTTACGGCGAATCGCTCGCGCATATCGTGGGCTACGCCGGTATCGTTACAAAGAAAGAGCTGAGAAAATACGAGGCTGCGGGCGATACCCGCTACAACGGCGACAGCTGGGTCGGCAAGTACGGTCTCGAGGTCACCTATGAGGACAACCTCACAGGCACGAACGGCAGCTTTACCTATATCCAGGACCCGCAGGGCGGCTCCAAGGGCGTGCTCTACCGCACCGAGGCTGTGGACGGACAGGATCTGCACCTGACCATCGTGCCGGAATTGCAGGAACGGCTCGAAAATATCGTGGATACCGTGGTCTATGACGAAAACGTGCGCGGCTGCGTCGTCGTGCTCAACCCCACGACCGGCGCGATCCAGGCCATCACCTCCTGGCCGGCGTTTGACCTCAACTACGTTGCCCGCGGTATGCCGGAGGAAGAGTGGAACGCCTTGAAGGACGATAAGGTGAACCTGCGGCTCTTCAACCGTGCGGTCCAGGGTCTGTATACGCCCGGCTCGGTCTTTAAGCTCTTTACGTCGGCGGCGCTGCTCGAGACAGGCACCATGTCCGCGAGCGATGTGTTCCCCGCATCGGAAACGCTGATCGGCGATACCAATGCAAAGGACGAGTGGATGCCGTCCGATAATATCTCGCCCGGCTTTTCCGAGCTGGCAAACGGCAAGCCGCTCAAGCGTACCGCGACGAGCAACCGTCTGACGCCGATGAACATGTATAACTCCATCATCCAGTCGGACAACCTGTTCTTTGCCTACGGCGCGCTGAAGCTCGGACGGGCAAAGTTTGAAGCGTATCTGCGCAATCTCGGCTGGGAGACCGCCATCGACTTTGAGATCAAGGACGAGGAAGGCAACTATATCATCGCCACGCCGCAGATCTACGCCATCCTGAAGCACGACAACGGCGATTGGGCCTATGACGAGAGCGGCCGCCCGAAGGAGAAGAGCGGCTATCCGCAGAACGATTACGACCTCGCGGTGTCCGGCTACGGACAGGGTCAGCTGCTCGTGTCGCCGCTGCAAATGGCCTGCTTTGTCTCGGCCTATGCGAACAACGGCGATATCATGGTCCCCTATGTGGTCGATTCCATCTGGCATGCGGACGGCACGGACTACAACCTCGTGTCCCAGACCGAACCGCGCGTCTGGAAAAAGAGCGCGATCCAGCAGAGCACGATCGATACGCTCCACGAGGCCATCACAAAGGTCTGCGACATCGGCACGGCGCAGTCTCTGCCGCGGAAGCTCTACCGCAAGGGCTATTTCTACACCCTCGGCTACAAGCTCATCGGCAAGACGGGTACGGCGGAGATCACGGACGACAAATCCAAGGAGCTCGGCTGGTTCGTCGCCTGGCGCGACGGCGTGGAGCCGGAGGAGGCGCGGCTCTGCTGCGTCATGCTGGAGATCGATCTGAATGCGAACGGCAAGATCCCCGCGGAGAGCGAGATCGCGCAGATGAAGTTCGACATTGTCCGCGCCATGCTGCAAAAGAGCGAGCTGAACGAGTATTACGGCGAGGTCGATACGGAAGCGCGGCTCGGG
>HF985444.1 GCA_000432015.1 Clostridium sp. CAG:1024
CCGGCGCCCGCGGTTTCGTTTCTTTTGCCCGCCCCGCTCAGCGGCGAACGGGAAGCAGCAGCATATCGCCCGACATGACGTGCGCGGGATCCTTGATCCCGTTGATCCGCGCGAGCGTGTCAACAGAGACCCCCGCCTCCTTGGAAAGCGCGTACATCGTATCGCCGCGTTTGATGAGGTACAGCCGGAAAGCGTCCCCCTCCTTCATGCCGCGAAGATCGCTCTCCGTAACCGTAAATACACGTTCTGCCATCGTTGTTTCCTCCTCCGTCGCTTTAGGCGTACATCTTCGCCAGAATCCAGTTGTACAGCCGCACGGGCAGCAGCTTGCCGAGCAGCAGGCACGCCTGATACTGAAGCCCGCAGGAATACAGCCCCTTCGGATTGCGCTTGCGGCTGATGCGATAGAGCCGGTCCGCAATGCGGGCGGGGGACATGCCGTTCTGCTCGTCGTGTTCCATCGTAGAAACGGAGCGCAGCAGCGCGGGATATACCTCCGCACCCTTGCAGTTCTTTTCACGCGCCGCGGTAAAGCCCGTTTTGACGTCGCCGGGCAGCATCGCCGCCACACGGACGCCGTAAGGACGCAGTTCGTTTTGCAGCGTAAGCGTCAGCGCGTTGACCGAGGCCTTGACCGCCGAGTAAAAGCTCTGAAACGGAATGGGCAGCACGCCCGCGACCGAGCTGAGATTCAAAATACAGCCGCCGTGCGCTTCCCGCATCGCGGGCAGGACGGCCTGAATGCAGCGCACCGTACCGAAGAGGTTGACGTCGAACTGCCGCCGGATCTCGTCCATGTCGGTAAATTCGATCGCGCCGGAAATGCCGAAGCCCGCGTTGTTCACCAGCACGTCGATCCGCCCGCATTCCGAGAGAATCCGCGATACCGCGGCGCGGACCTCGCCGTCGCTTGTAATGTCCGCAGCAATGGAGCGGATGCCCGAAGTCTCAACCGGATGGCGGGACAGTCCGTAAACAATGTCGCCCGCGGCGGCAAAGCGTTCCGCCGTCGCAAGCCCGATCCCGCTCGACGCGCCCGTTACAAGCACGATGCGGGGGGCGAGCGCTGTCTTTGTCATGGTCGATCCCCCTTTTCTTTTATTTCACATGCGCTTTGACGACCCGTTCGATCACGTCGAGCGCCTCGTCGAGCAGCGCCTCCGTGTGCGTCGCCATGTAGCTCGTGCGGAGCAGACACTCCGTTGCGGGCGTGGCGGGCGGCAGCACGGGGTTGACGTAAACGCCCTCGTCATACAGCTCTTTTGCGGTCTCCAGCGTAGTGAACACGTCGTAAGTGTAGATCGGGATGATCGGCGTTTCACTGTCGCGAATGGCAATGCCGCGGGACTTGAGGCCTCTTCGCATATACATGGAGAGCGCATGCAGGCGGGCGGGCAGCTCGGGCTGCTCCCGCAGGATCCTGAGCGCTTCGCGCGCCGTCGCTGCGGAGGCGGGCGGGATGGAGGCGCAGAAGATGTACGGCCGCGAAACGTGGCGCACATAATCCACAACGCGCTCGCTTGCAGCCATGAAGCCGCCGATCGACGCGAGCGACTTGGAGAACGTCCCCATGATGATATCCACATCGTCCGCAAGGCCGAAGTAGTCCGCGGTGCCGCGGCCGCCGTTGCCCAGTACGCCGAGGCCATGCGCGTCGTCCACCATGACCCGTGCGCCGTACGCCTTTGCAAGCCGCACGATCTCCGGCAGGTTCGCAATGTCGCCGCCCATGGAGAACACGCCGTCCGTCACGATAAGGATGCCCGCGGTGTCCGGCACCTTTTTCAGGCACTTTTCAAGATGCTCCATGTCGTTGTGCCGATAGCGCAGCATGGTCGCATAGGAGAGCTTGCAGCCGTCATAGATGCTCGCGTGGTTTTCGCGGTCGCAGATCACATAATCGTTCTTTCCGCAGATGGCGGAGATGATGCCGAGATTGGACTGAAAGCCCGTTGAAAAGGTCATAACGGCTTCTTTGCCGAGAAAGTCCGCAAGCTCGCGTTCAAGCGAGGTGTGCAGTGTCAGCGTGCCGTTCAGGAAGCGGGAGCCGGAGCAGCCGGAGCCGTATTCGCGCAGCGCCTGCACGCCGGCCTCGACGACCCGCGGATGCACGGTCAGGCCGAGGTAGTTGTTGGAGCCGAGCATGATGCGGCGCTTTCCCTCCATGACGACCTCGACGTCCTGTCTTGATTCCAGCTCGTGGAAGTAGGGATAGATCCCGCGTTCTCGAGCGATGACGGCGTTCTCGTTGAGATGCTTGTCAAACAGATCCATGAATAGTATGATTCCTTCCTTGGTGATGCAGCGAACGATCCGTTATTCTTTTTCAAATTCGCTGATATGAATGGTTTATTATATACGATTTCAAACCATTTGGCAAGGAAGGGCTGCGTCCGTCGCGGCCCGTCCTAAATGCGGATCCTGCGAAACGCACGCGTCTGCGGCGTGCCGCGGGGCGTGCAGGCATAGCGGCGGGCATGGCTGCGCAATTTGCGCGCAACGTCGGTGCTGTGCCGATCCTCCCGTGCGTCAAGCGCGTCAATGCGCCGCGCTTCGGCTGCATCCCTTTCGGCGGCCGCGGCGGCCTGCACATACTGCTCGATCAGGTATTGCGTATTGCGGCGCTTCGGCGGCAAGCCGCAGGTGATGCGCACGCGCTCGGAGCAGAAGAGGTATGCAAGCCAGGCGACCTGCCCGAGCAGCGGCAGGCATGCGTTCATTTGCCTGCTGCCTGTCGAAAGAATCCAGACAAACAAACACACATTCAGTGCGACGACCGCAGCATAGCACCAGCGAAATGCGATCCTGTGCCGAAGCAGAAGAATGAGTGAGGCCAGCAAAAGGCCGAGGTATACGAAATCGACAAGGCACGTGAGCAGGAGCAGCCCATTGTGGGTGGAAAACAGTATGCTCAGGATCATGAACGCTTGGATGAACAGAGGAACCGTATTGAGGCCGAGCACGATCGCAAACACGAGCAGCCAGCCGCCGACGCCGTTCCACTTGACGCGCGGGTCAAAAAGCGAACGATCCATCTCCATAGAGAGCCCTCCCTTGATGCCGCAAAACTCTTCTATTGATCAGTATAGCACAAAGGCGCCAGGGAGAGAAGCAATGAAAAACAAAGCGCCGCGCTTGCAATTCTCTTGCGGGTATGTTAAAGTAAACGGAGTGAGCGGAACGCGCACTGATAGCAGCTTGCCGGAATGATGGAATTGGCAGACGTGGCGGACTCAAAATCTACTTCGCCATCCCCCGTGACATTCGGCAAACCGCCTGCATTTAGGGCATTTTTGACAATCGAATATCCGATTTTGCTTCTACATCCCTCCTAACATCCCTCCGTTTTCCGAGATTTGTTCTGGGGGATTGAAGGTACGCCGGTGTGATGGAATTGGCAGACGTGACGGATTCAAAATCCGTTGTTGGCGACAACGTGTGGGTTCGAGTCCCACCACCGGCACCATGCCCGAAAACCCGCATAACATCTAATGTTTTCGGGCTTTTCTTATCCCTCCAAAATCCCTCGCTTTTAAGAAAAGTACAGTTATTTCGGCTGTATCCCTCCTGCTTTGGAGGAATATTAGGTCGGAAAAACACTTAAAATCGCATTCGCCGAGGACACTTTTGAACTGTAATCCAAGTGGGTGTAGATGTTGGAAGTCGTGGATATATCGCTATGCCCAAGCCATTCTTGAATCTCTTTCAAGCTCACACCATGTGCGTACAGGAGACTGGCGCAGCTATGCCGAAGATCGTGAAATCTGATCTTTTTCAGCTTATTATTTGCAAGGACGATAGCGAAGTTCTGTGTAATGAAGTTTGGTTTTACAAGCTCGCCCAACTCATTCACATAAATGTAGTCCAAATACTTTCTGCAATACGCGCTGCCACATACCCGCCGATTGGTTTCTTGCTCCGCTTTCATACGAAGCAGCAGCTCCTCAAACGGTTTTACCAACGGCAACGTGCGATGACTGGATTTTGTTTTCGTCCGCTCCTTGTCAATCATAGTTACCTTACCGTCCAACATGACTTCTGTGACGGTATGCTTGATTGTGAAGGTTTTGCGTTCAAAATCGATCGCGTCCCATTTTATGCCGACGATCTCACTACGGCGCAAACCGTAGAATGCACCAAGGGTGACGGCAAACTCGATACGCTTGCCTTTGACGACGGAAAACAGGTTTTCCAACTCCTTTTCGTTGTAGGTGGTAGCTACATATTTGTTCTTCTTTGGTCGTTCTACTCTATCTGCTGGATTGAAGTCGATCAAGCCGAGCTTCAGTGCGTATTGGAGCGCCTTTCTTATGTTGGCGTGACGATGAATCACAGTATTGGCGCTTACCTTCTCCACATTCAAGCTATACAGGTAGTAGTTTTGAATATGTTTAGGAGTAAGTTCCGAGAGCGTAAGCCCCTTGTCCCTAAAATAAGGATTGATGCGGCCTTTGATTACCATAGCATAATTGGCATAGGTAGTAATCTCTACGCTGTTCTTCATCATTTCCAGCCATTCCAACATGAACTCCGTAAACAGGATGTTCTTTGGATTGTTCTTGCTATCGCCGGAAACGCCGTTGTCAAAGTTCTGTCGGGCTTCCATGAGCAAGGCTTCCGCCCGCTTTTTGTTTCCCTTAATAGGAAGCCCTGTACTGATGGATTTGGTCTTTCGATTGCCAAGAGCATCATTGAAGCTCAAAACAATTTGAAAAGTCCCGTTTTTTTCTCTAAGGTGTCCTGCTACCATTTTATAATCCTCCTTTTGTTGTAGCAGCCACATTCACCCGTTGTTGACGATTTCAGTATAGCAACGGGTAGATAGCGACGCAAGGGTACGAAGTCAGCCGCAACGGATCACATTGAGGTAGGCAAAAATGTGGAGCTTCGGGATTTTATAGGTGCGCCCAACTTTGAAATGAGCGATCTTGTTTTCATGTAGAAGCCGATATGCGGATTTTTCGCAGATACCAAGCATCTCACTCATCTGCTCCACAGACACAACATCGGGATAATCACAAAACATAACCCGATAAGCGTCTCGTTTGGATAATGTAGAATTCATGATAATACCTCACAAGTGTACGCTGTAAATGAAGCGGCGGCCCTATGTGAATCTGCACGATGGCAGAAAAGACCGCCGCCCTTGTTTCCATATCTTCAACGCGCTTCTATTCGACACTACTCCCCGAAGCGCACGGGCAACATATCAGACTGACGGAAGCCTCCGCCATCATTGGAATTTCACCACCCCGGCAACGCCCGGGCTGCGCTCTGGAACTGAATCTCGACTGCGCAGAAGTATCATGATAGGCCGCACGGGTCATGGCGGAGCCTCCCTTGCTTCTCGGGAGATTGACAGACCGCATATTGTGCCGTATGCGTTTCTGCGCTCGCCGCGCGGCTAACGTATCTGATATGCTGGCTATGAGGTTTTTAAGGTGCGGTTGGCTGTCTGCCCGTCAAAGCCCACTTTGAAAGCGGACTTTGACAGAAAGGCACGACCAAAAGCCCGCAGGAGGGAGCGCGGAAAGGGACGCGCTCCTGTCCATACGGGCGGGAGAGTTAGGCTATTAGCTTAAAGTTCAATATGCGGGTAATGAGCTTCGTTTCCAGTCTGCGCCGCATTTCCTCGTCAACGCAAAGAACAGGCGTTCCGTTTTCATCGTAAAGCTGTCTTGTAGACAGCGCGGCGATATAGGCTGCATAATACTTCACTACGGCGTTGATCGCGTCCACATTGCCGTTTGTAGCTGCGGCTATGACGGGAAACGGCAGCAAATCGGGTTTTGCTTTTGGTTTATTCGCCATATTGGTAATCCTCCAAATAGTCCTTCATCTGTTTGAGAGAGCTTGTCCGCTGATAACAGACCGTCCGACGTACCCGATCCAGGCAAGCGGCGATTTCACCATCGTTCATGCCAAGAAAGAAAGCCAAGAGAATGACATCGCGCTTTTCCTTTGGCAGATTAGAAAGCGCCTCGCCAACAGCCTCGCTTTTTACGAGGACATCGTATCCGGCAACGGTAAAGCAATAACATTCGGACGGATAGACATCTTCCATGCAAAGCCGATCCTGCTCTTTCTGCGACAGCTCCGAAAACGATTTTTCATTGCTACCGCGCCGCGCAAGCTCCTTCTTCTGCTTTTTCGCTTCACCTGCAATCACCAGTTTTGCAAAACGGTCAAACTGGTGCTGTATGGTTGTCCGTTGGAAAGAAGATAGCTCCAAGAGAGTTCACCTCCTTCCATCCCCACGGAAGCGGTGCATTTCCCCTTTCGCCCAATATCCCCCTCGACGGGCGCGATTTTGGCAAAGTCCAATGAATCTTTTTGAAAAAAGTTTGAAATGCTGCTCTGTATATATCCGAACGAGTCGTTTTCATCTGTAAACCTCCGTAAAAGCTTGATTTTCATGCGGGAAATCAAGAGAAAACGGAGGTGAGCGGGCGCGCCGTGGAACCGGATGCAAACAAAAAGCGCCGTGAAACCATACGGCTTTCACAGCGCTTGGCAGACGGGTTTCATACTCCGTCATGCATT
>HF985445.1 GCA_000432015.1 Clostridium sp. CAG:1024
CCGCCAGTTTCCGTTGTCCTCCGCAAAAAACAGGCACTCGCCCGTATAGCTGAACGCATCCTCGCCGAATACGCCGCCGCCGGAACGCAGTGCAAGCCGTCTGCACATCCTCATTCGAGCGCACCTCCGAGCAGCCACGTGTCCGCTGCGATCTTTTTCAGGCAGACTGCGGCATACTGCCCGGCAAGCTTTACCGAGCCGTCGAGCGAATGAACCGTCACGCCCTCCGCTGCTGCGACCGTGACCGCGCCCGCGCCGAGCTGTGCAAGCTCGATCTCCGTGCCGATGGGGAACGCAGCCGCGCTGTTTGCGGGGAGCGTGACGGTCAGCGCCGTATCGGCGGTCAGCGTGACGAGTTTCCCCGCATCCGTCAGCGCAATGGTATACGCCGCTGTTTTCTCGACGATGGCCGCGCTTGCCTGTGCCGCAGCGACCTTGCCCGCCGTATCCAGCGTTGCGACGCCGTTTGCCGCGCCCCTCTCGACGGCCGGAACTGCCCCGATCGCCGCAGGGGTCAATGCATCCGCGCCGCCGGCCGCGTGGGATGCCGCATGACTTGCCGCCGCTGCGCCGATGCTCTCCGGCGTGACCGATGCGATCGCGGTTTGAAGCTGCGCCATGCTCACCTCACCCGGCGCCCCCTGCGGTCCTGCCGGACCCGGCCCGCCCTGTGCGCCCTTTTCGCCCTTAGGGATGCCGAGCGTGATCATTTTTCGCCCGTTTACATCCGTAACCGCTGCGGCCGCTGCCTGTCCTGGCTCCAACGTCTCCGCTGTCACGGAAAGCCGTTCAAGCGCCTTTGCTGCATTCTCCGCCCTGTGCGTTGCCTCGATCAACGGCGGATATGTTCCGTTTGCCTGCATGGTACGGTCGTTCAGCAGCGCATTCCTGCACCGAAACGTAAAGCGGCGGCTCGTAATGAGCGTTTCCTTGTCCTCGCCGCTGTACACCTGAATATCCGCGCTCACATCGCCCGCGCCGTAGCTCTCCGGCAAAAGCTTCAGCGAAAACGCGCCCGTTGCCCCGGGTGTCAGCGTCAAGCCGTTCGTATTGTCCTGCAATGCCGTGCCGATGCTTGAGCGAAACACCACGCAGACGTATTTATCCGTCAGATCGATCGCCCTGCCGTCGTTTGTAAGCGTGACCGACAGAAGATTCCCCGTGTCTCCCCACACCACCTCAAACGGCGGCTGACCGATCGTGCGCACCATATCGATCGCCATCGTATAGGTCTTGAATTCCTGTTCCATTCCGATTCCTTTCGTGTGTGTTTTGCCGTCCCATACACAGCATACCAAAAACAGCCGAATCATTTTCCGAGAATGCAAACAAATGTTTATTTATTTTCCGAGCGGCATAGGAAAATGCGCTCCGATATGTTACAATAAGGAGGATCAAGGAAAACCGAGGGAAATCGTATGGAAGAAACGCTGTTTCGGTCGAATGTGAAAAACGGTGCGCCGCTTGCGGACCGGATGCGGCCGCGGACGCTCGACGAATTTGTGGGACAAAAGCATATCGTGGGCGAGGGAAAGCTCCTGCGCCGCGCGATCCTGTCCGACCGGCTGCAATCGACGATTTTTTTCGGCCCGCCGGGTACGGGGAAAACGACGCTCGCTTCCATCATCGCAACGAGCACGGGCGCGGCGTTTCAAAAGCTCAACGCAGTCAGCTCCGGCGTCAAGGAACTGCGCGAGATCCTGGACGCTGCGGCAAAGCGGCTTGCACTGACAGGGCAGCCGACCTATCTTCTGCTCGACGAGTGCCACCGCTGGAGCAAGGCGCAGAGCGACAGCCTGCTGCCCGCGCTTGAAAAGGGGACCGTGCGTTTTATCGGCTCGACGACGGAAAACCCGATGATCGCGATGACCTCGGCCATCGTGTCGCGCTGCCGCGTGTTCGAGTTTTACCCGCTGACAACGGAAGATATCCTCTCGGCGCTCACCGCGGCGCTCGCGGACGAGGAGCGCGGTTTTGGAAAACAGGCGATCGAAATGGAGGGCGACGCGCTGCTGCGTATCGCGTCCATTGCCAACGGCGACTGCCGCAACGCGCTGAACGCACTGGAGCTTGCGGTACTGACGACCTCTCCCGCAGAGGATGGCATCATTCACATCACGCCGGAGATCGCTGCGGAATCAAGCCAGCGCAAGGTGATGAAGTGCGACGAGCAGCTCTATTACGATATGCTGTCGGCGTTTTGCAAATCGCTGCGCGGCGGAGATTCGGACGCGGCGCTTGCCTGGTTTGCGCGGCTCATCTATGCAGGCGTGGATGCGCGTATCATTGCGCGCCGCCTCATCGCGCACGCCTCGGAGGACATCGGGCTTGCAAACCCGCAGGCGATGGTGCAGGCCGTGACCGCGGCGCAAGCGCTCGAACTCATCGGAATGCCGGAAGCGGGGCTGTCACTCTCGCAGGCGATCATCTTTCTCTGCGAATCGCCGAAGTCGAACGCAGTCGTGCTCGCAAAGGATGCGGCGCTCGCGGACGCTGCGACGAGCTATGACGAGCCTGTGCCTGTATATCTTCGCGACACCTCCTACCGCGGCGCCAAAAAGCTCGGCCACGGCAAGGGATACAAATACCCGCACGATTATCCGGGGCATTGGGTGCAGCAGGATTACATGCCGCAGTCCCTCAAGGGCAAGCGATACTATGAACCGTCCGGTATGGGTGCGGAAGCGAAGATCCTCGAGAACCACATCCGACGCGACAAGGCGAGACGGGGCGAGCCCCTGGATTGAGTGGGCTGCGGGCATTTGTTCGCGGCAGACTCCGCCTCCCCCCCCTGCGAGGGCGCCGCTGCGCACGGCGGTCTCCGTACGGGCTGACAAAAGGAAACGACCTCACTGTTGCAAGGAGACAATGAGGTCGTTCCAAATGGATGGATGTCGGAGGGCTATTCTCCGAACGGCGGAACTAACGCATGCTTACTCGCCTTCGCCGTTCATATAGCGCCAGTAAGCGTCGTTGATCCAGTATGTTGTGTGTGCGGCCGTGCAGCCATCGACCGCAAGCGGCGCAAGCTGCTCATAGATGCTCTCCAATGTGCCGACGCGCATGACGTAGTTGTTATGCGTGATCGTTTGGTCATGGATCTCATGGTACGCGTCATCCACCTTCGCGTAAGACTCGTAGGTCGGCTGCCACCAGGAAGAGTACAGCAGATTCTTGTCCTCTTCGCCCGAGCTCTTCTTGGCGTAGGTTTTGATAAGCTGGTCAAAGCTTAGACGATCCCCAGCGTTTTGGAACTCCAACTCGACAAAATATCCAATGGTGTAGACGAGGTAGAAGTCGTCTGCTGCCTGCACGACGCGATACGTCGGGTTGGGCTCGTCGTCGTTCCACTCCGGGAGATACTGGTAGACGGAGAATTCGGGGTTGACCTGTACCTTGCAGACAATGCCTTCACTCTCCAGCAAGCCGAACAACTGCTTGATATGGCGAATGTCGTCATGGAAGTAGTTGATGGTAAGCTCCGGCAGGAACCGTCCGTCACGCGAGCTGTCAACAATGTTGAAGCCGGTTGTGATGCCGTCCATCAGGGATTTTACGCCGATGGAAACGAGCGTCTCATCCTTGCAGAGCGATGCGGGATCGTTTGCGGCAAGAATCGAGTTCCAAAGGTTGAGGATGCGCGCGCAGGTCGCGGGGTCATCCGTATAGCCCAGCATATTGCGACCGGTGCCGTTGTATTCGGCGGTCGCCATCAGCAGCCGGTTGGCATCCGCAGCGCTGATGGGCAGGTTCTTTGCAAGAACGCGCGCCTGATCGGCGCCGACCATCTTCAGGTCGATGGCGCAAGCAAGGAACGCACGATCTGCTTCCGGAACCTCAGGCAGATCGGAGACCGTCGCAAGGGCATTGTCGATGCGCTGTGCATCGTAAATGCTGGCAAGCTCCCGCTGCCCTGCGCCGATTACAGCATACCGTACCGCGTCTAGGCCGTTCATAACGGCGTTGGCATCATCGGGATCGATCGTCTCTCCGAGCAGCACCGGCTGGATTGCGGAAAGCGCTTCGGCATATGCACCGGCGGTAACGGGTTCGGAAAGCACAACGTCAAAGTAGTGCGCCAGATAAGCTGCATTGACCTCGTCGCTGTCGACGTGCGTTCCTGCGTCGTCAGAGACCGTTGCCCACATTTCCGCCGGATTCCCGGACTCAACCTCAACGGCCGCGATGGGTTCTCTGGTCGCCGGTTCAGCGGGTTTGGCGGAACAGCCCGTCAGAATGCTGCTTGCAAGCATACAAACCGCCAGCAAGCAAATGATACATTTTTTCACACGAATGCTCCTTTCCTTTTAGAACAAAAACAGAGTTGGCATACTGGGTACGGGTTTTAAGGCATCAATATGGTTCGTCATATGATCATATCTATATATATCATAACATGTTTGAAAAGTCAACCGGGAAATTCAGACCCGCCCCCCTCCTTGGCCGCGTGCTATGCGAACCGAAAATAACGCTTTCGCGCATTGCGGGTCGCAGAGCGCACGCGCTCAACGAGAAATCCATGCATGGTCTTTCTTTTTTTGTTATAATGACAACTATGAACAGAACCGAAGAACGCGCCTATGCAAAACTGAATCTGACGCTCGGCGTGCGTGCAAAGCGCATGGACGGGTACCACGAACTGGACATGCTCATGCAGACGGTCGATCTGTACGATACCGTCACGGTCACACGCGCGCGTGACGTCGAGGTAACGTGTGCAGGAATGCTCCTGCCGTATCGGAACACGCTGCGCACTGCGGCAGAGCTGTACCGTGCGCTCACCG
>HF985446.1:0-4305 GCA_000432015.1 Clostridium sp. CAG:1024
CGAGCAGCAGTACGCGCAGGATCCCCGCTACACCCAGCAGTACGGCGCATCCCATCAGTATACGCCTTCCTACGGCGGCTATGGAACGGCACAGGCCGGATATCCGCAGCAGCGCCGGGCAGACGCCGTCGAGACGCAGGGCTACACGGGCAGCTACCGCCGTCCCGAACAGAGCGCGCCGCGTGCGGACGAAACGAGCCGCATGAGACGCCCGCGTTCCTATGACGAAGAATCCTACGACGAGACGGAGGGCGAGCCGCGCAGACGACATCGTCGCCACGATGCGGCGCAGGACGAAACGGAGCACGAACCGCGCAGGCGGCGCAAACCGCGCTATGACGACGAGGAATCGTACGATGAGGAAACGCGCAGCGAAGACGATTCCCTGCTCTCCGACGGCGAAGCGTTCGCGTCGGACGACGAACCCGGCGACAGCGCCCTTGTCCGCCGCATTCGCGCGATCCGCAGAGCCATGGCCGACGTACCGTCGCGCACGCTGCTGCTCATCGGCGGCGGCATTACGCTTGTGCTCATCGCGGTGATCCTTGTCGTGGTGCTGATCCCGAAGGAGCCTGCAACGCCGCCCGTCGTCGCGGCCAGCGAGACCCCCGTCATTACCAGTACGCCCACGCCGACGCCCACGCCCACGCCCACGGTGGCGCCCACCCCGCATCCGTGCGCAACGCCGCTCAATTTCGGTATGACGGCGGACATCGTGGCGGAGATCCAGCAGCGGCTCATCGACCTCGGCTATATGGATTACCCGGTCGTTGACGGCGTGGAACAGGTCACCACCGTATACGGTTCCAAGACAAAGAACGCCATCCGCACCTTCCAGATCAAAAACAACCTGGAATCCGACGGACAATGCGGCGTCTCGACCTACGATCTGCTCATGTCGGATCAGGCGAAAGGATATTTCATCTCGCGCAACGACGAGGGCGACATGGTCACAAAAATGCAGGAGCGTCTCATCCAGCTCGGGTATCTCAAAACGGCCGCGACCGGCTACTGCGGCGAAAGCACCGTGCTTGCCGTGCAGAAATTCCAGCAGAAAAACGGACTTGATGCAGACGGCAAAGCGGGGCAGCAGACGCTGAAGCCCCTCTACAGCGACCAGGCGATCGCCGCAGACGGCACAGCAGCGGGCTCGGCAGCGTCCCCGTCCACACCGGGCGGCACTGCGACGCCGGGCATGACCGTTTCAACAGCGACGCCCGCACAGAGCACGGCAACGCCGAATCCGTAACGCGCAGCGGCACGGGATGAACGACAGACAAAAAAACGGACAGTCCCTGTCCGTTTTTTTCTACACAGCGATCCGGCCGATGTTCGGGCGCACGCAGCGACTATCGTATTGAAAAGGGAGTATCCGGCATGGTTTTGCAAGAAGCGACCGTCATTCACCTCAACAGCGGCGCCGCAATGCCGCGTATCGGCTTCGGCACTTGGGATCTTCGGGGAAAGGCCTGCACGTCTGCGGTCGCAGAGGCGATCTCTGCCGGCTATCGTCTCATCGATACCGCGATCATGTATGAAAATGAGGCGGAAACGGGCGAAGGTGTGCGCGAAAGCGGACGAACGCGGGAAAGCCTCTTTCTCACGACCAAACTTGACGGGGCCTGCAACGGCTACGGCAAGGCCCTGTCGGCGATCGAACGGAGCTTGCAGCGCATGAAGCTCGACTATCTGGATCTTGTGCTGATCCACGAGCCGTATTCACATGAGGCGGAGATGTATCGCGCCTTGACCGAGGCCCACGCAGCGGGACTTATCCGGTCGATCGGCGTTTCAAATTTTAACCGGCGAAGGTATGACCTGTTTCTTTCCGAATGCGGCCTTATCCCCGCCGTGAATCAGATCGAGTCGCATGTGTTCTATGCGCAGCTCCCGTTCGTCCGGCATATGGCGGAGACAGGTACCGCCGCGCAGGCCTGGGGGCCGCTCGCGCAGGGCAAGCATGAGATCTTCCGAAACCCTCTTCTCTGCGCCATCGGAGAAAGGCACGGCAAGACCGCGGCGCAGGTCGCTCTGCGTTTCCTGCTGCAAAGCGGTGTCGCGATCGTTCCGAAGACCGCAGACCCGATCCGGATGCGGCAGAATCTCGACGTGCTGGACTTTGCGCTGACCGACGATGAGCTGGCCGCGCTCCGCGAGCTCGACGAGGGGCGATCGCTGTCGGACTGGACGTCCCGCTGGGCGTGACCGCCAACGTTTCTCTGCGGCCAAGCTGGCATCTCCGCGTTCTCGGACGAAGCATTCGCCCGCTCAAAAACGTCGGGATGCTTTCTTTTTATTTTGCGGCGAGCCGTTTCCTGCGCAGATGCAGCCTTGCGGCAAGATACCCGGCGAGCGCGCCCGCGAGATTCAGGATCACATCGTCGATGTCGCAGCTTCCGCACCGCAGAATGAGCTGTGCGGACTCGACCGCGAGCAGCAGCAGCGTTTGCAAGAGCACGAATCGCCATGTCCGCCGCATGGACGGGTACAGCAGCGGAAGCATTGCCCCCATCGGCAGAAACAGCACGAAATTCCCGATGAGGTTGACGAGCGCGATCGCGACGACGCGGCCGTTTTTCAGCGCGCGCAGATACCGCCGCACCGTTGCGAGCGGTACAAGACTGATCCGCCCCGCCTCCAGATAATCGTCCCAAGCACCGAGCGCATCGCCCGCGCGTCGGAAAAAGAGCAGGTACAGCAGCAGCAAAACATAAAAGAAAAAGAGTAACCGAACAAACGGCCGCGCGCGTTCCGCACTTTCGGCCGTATCGGGTGCTCTCCGTTGTTCCGTCGTGTCCTCCATGGATCCCATCATAGCGCCGGATCACGTCCGCCGCAAGCGAAAGCTTTGTCGAAATGGAAGCGTCCACGCCGTATCCCGGCAAAACGCGCCGTTCGTCCGCTGTCAGCGGGCCGTCCCCCACGCCGCCGCGATCTCCATCAGTTCGCGGCATAGCGCTCGCGTGCGCTCAAAATTCTCCGTTTTTTCCAGCGTGCGTTCGTTCATATAGAGCTTGCGGTTGATCTCGATCATCACAGAGATCACGCGTTTCTCTTTGCCGTAATAGCAGAGCGGCGTAATGGCGCCGCTGTACGGCGTATTGACCCGCACATGCAGTCCGGCGTTTCTGACATGCTCCACCAGCGCATCCCGAAGATCCCGCGGCGTATGGAACGCGTCCGTACCGATGCAGACATCCGGCCGGTCGAACAGGCACTTCAGCCGCGGCGGATACCAGGAATGGAAGGAATGTCCGTCGAGGATCGTACAGCGCCCCGTTGTTTCGAGCGCATGGGCAACCGCCGCCGTAAGCCGCGCATGATGCGGGTCGTAATAGCTGTCAAGGATGTGCTGTCTGAGCGCGGGATCGTTCTTGCGGAGCTGCTTCCCGAAGCTCGTGCGGACATACATGAGCCCCTGTCCCTGCTTTGCGCAGGGTTCATCCGCGTCGTTCCGAAAGCGCTCCACATCACACACGAGCCGGCTCACCGGCGCGACCACGCGCACAGGGAAGCGTTCGCCGTCCTCGTACAACTCGTCGCAGAAAGTGTCCGTCATGCGCCGCTGCTCTGCAAAAAGCGCCGCGTCCGAAAGCAGGAACGTTTTACGTTCCTCCTCCGGAATGTACAGACTGCTGTGCGGGATATGCACGACAAAATGCGGATATGGATTCTCCATGGCCTTCCCTCCTGCCCTGCCGCGCTGCTTTTAGACCCTGCGGAACGTGATCCGCCAGTGCATGCCCGTGCCGACGCTGTAAGCGCGCGCAAAGCTACCCTGATTGATCGCTACCGCCATGCGATAGAGCGAGTTGACGTATACAAGCGCCTCGCCGATGTGGACGTCTGCAAAGGAATGTCCGTAGGTGATGCGGTTTTTATAGACCAGAATGCCGTTGTTCTCGATCGTGACCTCAACCTCATCACCGAAGCCCACGCCGATCTGCTCGAAGGTCTCGCGCGGGATGTTCGTCCAAAGGCTGCCGAAGCGCACGTCCAGAATGTCCACGCATCCGCTCACGCAATCCTCCGCCGTTTCCACCGTTCCCGTCGGAAGCTCCAGCAGACCTTCCACGGGCAGTTCCGGCCCGATCTCCTCAAAGGTGATGACGCCCGCGGCGAGCTTTGCGCCCGTGTTTGCGTACACATCGCGGCCATGGAAGGTGTAGGAATGCTGCGTATCCTTGCGGCGGTGCCGGGTTTCGTCGATCTCGCGCACCGCATCGATGCCGATAAAGCGTTTGATATGCGTGAGCGTTCCGTTGTCGGGCGTTACGATGTACTGCCCTGCGCTCGTCTTTGCAA
>HF985446.1:4330-8146 GCA_000432015.1 Clostridium sp. CAG:1024
TCTTTCTGTCGCTGCCCACGCCCGGATCAACGACGGAAACGAACACCGTTCCCTCCGCCCAGTATTCAACGGACTGGAACAGACGGTAGGACGCCTCGAACACGTTGTAGGGCGTGATGTCATGCGTCAGATTGTAGAGCCGCAGCGTCGGGTCGATGGCGAGCGCAACGCCGTACATAGCGGCGACCGCGCCGTCAACAAGACCGAAATCACTTTGGAACACAAGGATCTTCTTTGCTTTTTCCTGCATTGTCGTTCTCCTTTATCCGTTTTCTTCCCGCTTCAGTTGCGCGGTATTTTCTCATCCAGATTGCCCGTGTTGTAGATCGGATCGTCGAGGGTCGGCACGGTCTCCGAGTACCCGAAAAGCAGCGCGTCCGGCCAGGGCCGCTGGCTGCTGATCCTGCCGTTGCCGCCCTTTTTATGCTGGTTCAGGTTCTCGCCCATGAAAACGATCCCTGCGGAAATGCCGCCGTCCATGTTGTACGCCACGGTGCAGCCCTCGTTCACAAACATTTCGGCATACTCCAAAAGCGTGACGCCGATGCTGTACTCCTTTTGCCGTCCGTCCACAACGATCGCGACATAGTGCCCCGGTTCGATCATGCCGAGACCCGCCCTCGGATTCATGAATCTAACGCTGTGCTTGCTGCACTCCTCCTGCGCGACCGCGCCGTCCCGTACAAGCGCAGGACCGAAGCCGAAGGTATTCTGCACGCCGTCCTCCAGGATCGTATCCGCCGAGACCCCGCGCTCATAAATGCGCAGCGTCATATCCGGGCAGATCGCGAGCGTCGGCTGTGCTTTTCCCTTGGCGTACACCTTGCCGTTGCGGATGAGCACGCCTTTCAGTCCCTTTTCGCTGTTGATCAGGTTATCGCCCGTGATGGCCAGCACGGCGCGATAGGTGCGCGCAAGCTTCCACGGCGCGATCTTTGCCGAGCCGCGCTCGTCAAAATAGCCGAACCCCGGCCGGAATGCATCCACGTTCCGCATCCGGATATGCGCGATATACCACACGAGCGGCGCTTCCGGTTTTTCGTGTCGGTCGATGATGACCGACAGATCCTCCGAGCGGTATTCCCAATGCCCGTTTTCCTCTTCCCAGACGACCTGCTCGTCGCTGCCGTCGCTCCTTGCAAAGTACTCTTCCCAGGGGTGCGGCGTCGTCTCCGGCGCAGGCTCTGCCGTTTCCTGCTCCATATCAGGCGTCGGCGTTTGCACGGGCGTGGGCGCAAGCGTTGGTTCCGCAGTGATCTGCGCAGCGTCCCGTTCTCCGGGAAGCAGATAGTACAGCACGGCTGCGATCACGAGCATCAGCAGCAGCGGCAAAATACAGAACAGCCGCGTCGGCTTTTTCCCGCTGCGCCGAACGGTCGCAAGAATTCGCCAAGCGGCAAGGAACAGCGTCGCAAGCAGTCCGATCCCCGCGGCCACGGCGGGTAGCAGCCATGTACGGCCGCGCTCTGGCGTTTGCTGCATATCCGGCACGGCTGCGGCTGCGGGCTCTGCCGCAGGCTCCTGCGTCGGCACCGGCGTAGGTTCCGGCGTTGCTTCCGGCGTCGGGACCGGGGACGGTGTGGGAAGCGCCGCGCCCACGTTTGTGAGGCTTGACGGATCGATATGCTCAAACAGATCGTTCTTTGCGCTGTCCTCCCCGACCTCCGTATACACGAGCCGGTACGCGCTGTCCGTCGTATGCTTATGGTAAGTGCCGAGATAGGCATAGTCCAGCAGCCGCTCTTCCGCGACTTCACGGCCGGTTTTGCCGTCAAAGCTGCAAAGCGGTTCGTCGATCGGAAGCAGCGTTGCGCCGGCCGTATCTGCGGTACAGTGCTCATAGAGCTTTTTGACCTGCCACGGGCCGTAGAGCTTCAGCGATTTCGGGCCGCGCTTCGGATGCGCCGCTTCCTCGATCGCAGCCTCGACGATAGCGGCCGTACAGGCGTGCATGGCCTCCTCCTCTTCGCCCTCCGCAGCGTGCGTGACGATCACCTCGGGCCGATAACGCCGGATTACGTCAACCAGTTCCTTGACGATCACGCTCTGCCGCCAGTAAGACTCCGCTTCCTTTTGATATTCCCGGGAAAGCAGCCGGTATTCCCGCCCGATGAACACGGGTGCGGCCTTCTGCCCTGCCGCAGCCGCCGCCTGCATGGCGTTTTCCGTGGCAAGCCGGTTCTTGCTGGACAGGAACACGCTCACCGTGTGCAGGCACCGTTCCGCGTCATACATGGGCGCAATGCCGGAAAAATACAGCTGCTCGTCGCCCGTGTGGGCTGCGACGATCAAAAGATCCGCCTTTTCGATCTCCTCCGGAATGCGGACCGCAGCCGCCGTCTCCGCATCATAGAAACGGAATCCCGACAGCTCATACGCTTTCAGCGCCTTCAGCTGCACCTGTTTGCAGCCGGACACCGGCGTCAGATAGGAGGTCAGCGGGCCGTCCTCCAGCGTTTCCTCCGTCAAGATCTCTCCCGCGCCGTCAAGCTGCTTGATCTGCACCTTCTCCGGCGATTCGTACCATGAGAGCCGCAGCAGCGCGGCGCCTTCCGGGACGAACAGCGTAATGTCATAGCGCGCCTTGACCCGAATGCGGCTGTTCGGATCGTCGTCCGTGATACGCCACGACACGTCGCCCTCTTCGCTCATGTATTCGGGCAGCGTCACAAGCGCGGCCATGTCCTCCGGCGGCATTTCGGACGACGGTTCCGCAGGCGCGGGTGTTTCTGCGAGCACTGCGTCCGGCGTCGGGTCAGCCTCTGCCAATACGGCGGCGGGCAGACCTCCGGCCAATAACAGAATACAGAGCGCCAATACGGCAAATCGATTCGCTTTTTTCATATCCTACCTATCCTTACGTTTGGTTAAGACCGCCGCCCGATGGCGCTGGTCATTCACGCGGTTTCTTTTCATCCAGGTTTCCCGTATTATAAATCGGATCGTCTTCTGTCGGCACCAGCTCGGAATATCCGAACAGCAGCGCGTCCGCCCAGGAGCGCTGTCCGCTGCGTTTCTTGCTGCGGCTGTCCTTGTGCTGGTTCAGGTTCTCGCCCATGAACAGCATGCCCGAGGAAACGCCGCCGTCCATGTTATAAGCGACCGTGCAGCCCTCGTTCACGAACATCTCGGCATAATCCAAGAGCGTAACGCCGACGCTGTACTCCGCTTGCCGGCCGTCCACGACGATCGCCACGTAGTGTCCCGGCTCGACCATACCGATGCCCGCACGCGGGTTCTTGTTTCTCACGCGGTGGCGGCAGCATTCCTCCTCCGCGACCTGTCCGTCGCGAACAAGCACCGGACCGAAGCCGAAGGTGTTCTGTACGCCGTCCTCCAGAATGGTGTCCGGCGGGGTGTTGCGTTCATAGATGCGCAGCGTCATATCGGGGCAGAGCGCGAGCGTCGGCTGATCGTTGCCGTCCGCGTACAGCCTGCCGTTGCGGATGAGCCGCCCCTTTCGATTCATTTCGCCGTTGACCAGATTGTCACCCGTGATCGCGAGCACGGCGCACGCTCTGCGCGCAAGCCGCCACGGCTTCAGTCTGTGTTTCCCGTTGTCAACCGGACTTCCGAAGCCCGGTCGGAACGCATCCACTCCGCGCATCCGAATGTGCGCGATGTACCAGACGAGCGGAACGCTTTCATCCGTGTGCCTGTCGATCAGGACGGACAGCGTGTCCGAGCGGTATTCCCATCTTCCGTTTTCTTCATCGACAAGGACGACCTCCTCCGGATCGCCCGGCTGCCGAAAATAGGGTGTCCACGCATCCTCCGGTTCGGGTTCGGGCTCCGGCGTCGGCTCCGCCGTGGCTG
>HF985447.1:0-1448 GCA_000432015.1 Clostridium sp. CAG:1024
CCGTTTTGTACAGCACGTTGGCAGAAGCAACGATGGCAAAGAAGAATACCTCTCCCGAAAATGACTTTCTTTTGCTACTTTTCTTTCTAGAAAGAAAAGAAGAGAAAAGAAGAAGAAGAAAAACCGTTCACATCCGAAGCTCGCGGCGCAGCAGCGCGTCAAGATCGTCGAACAGCCGGCCGAGCAGCGCATCCAGCGCATCCTCCTTGGCAGCGTTTGCGCCGATGTAGAGCTTGAGCTTCGGCTCCGTGCCGGACGGACGCACGACCACCCACGCCCCGTCCTCGAGCAGGAAGCGCAGCATATCGGAACGCGGCAGTTCAATGCGCTCCGGCGTTTTTCCGCGCGCCATGCGAACGCCCGTCTTGTATTCTTCAAACACGTTGACCCGCACGCCCGCAAACATCTCCGGCGGCGCGGCGCGCAGTCCGCTCATGCAGCGCGCGATGCGCTCCATGCCCTCCTTGCCCTCGAGCGTATAGCTCGTCTGCTTTTCCTTGTAAAATCCATAGCTGCGGTAGATCTCCTGCAATGCGTCATACAGCGTCATGCCGCGCTCCGCATAGCACAGGCAGGCCTCCGCAGCGAGGACGGCGGCGCAGATGGCATCCTTGTCGCGGGAGAATCCGCCCGCAAGGAAGCCGTAACTCTCCTCAAAGCCGAAGAGGAAGGTCTTTTCGCCGCTTTTCTCGTATGCGTCAATCTTCTCCGAAATGAAGCGGAACCCCGTCAGCACGTTTTCGAGCGCAGCGCCGTACCGCGCCGCGATGGCGTCCGCAAGCGTCGTCGAAACGATGGACTTCACGACCACGCCGTTGTCCGGGAGCGTTCCCTGCGCTTTCCGTCCGGACAGGATGTGCTCGAGCAGGATGCAGGCGATCTGGTTGCCGCTCAGCACCGCCCATTCGCCGTCATGCCGTTTGACCGCAACGCCCAGTCGATCCGAATCCGGGTCCGTTGCAAGGATGACGGTCGCGCCCTTTTCGTCCGCGAGCGCTTTTGCAAGGCGGAACGCATCTGGGTTTTCCGGGTTCGGCGCGGTGACGGTCGGGAACGTGCCGTCCGGCAGCTCCTGCTCGGGAACGACAAACACCTGCGTCATACCGGCCTGCTGCAGCAGCGTCCTGACCGGGATGTTGCCCGCGCCGTGCAGCGGGGTGTAAACGATGGGAAGCGTCGCGCCCTTTTCTTTCAGAAGCGCAGGCGCAAGCAGCACAGAGCGCGTGACCTCGTAGTAGGCCGCATCCTCCTCCGCGCCAATCATGCCGATGCGGCCGTCCCGCACCGCGGCGTCGAAATCGCAGGTCTTTGCCGAGAAAAACGGCACCTTCCCGATGCACGCATAGATTGCGGCCGCCTGCTCTGGCGCGGCCTGGCCGCCGTGCGCCCAGTAAACCTTGTAGCCGTTGTACTTGGCGGGGTTGTGGCTCGCCGTGATGACGACGCCC
>HF985447.1:1525-1992 GCA_000432015.1 Clostridium sp. CAG:1024
TTAAAAACAGCCGCACGCGACTCCCGTTTGCCGCGAGCACCGCCGCCGTCTCATGCGCGAACAGCTTGGAATTGATGCGCGAATCGTAGGCGATGCACACGCCCTTCTCCGCGGCGCCCGGAATGCCGTTCATATAGTCCGCAAGCCCCTGCGTCGCTCTTCGCACAACGTGAACGTTCATGCCGTTCGTGCCGGTGCGGAGAATGCCGCGCAGTCCCGCCGTGCCGAAGGTCAGCTCGCAGTAGAACCGCTCCTCGATCTCCGCCGGATCGTTCGCGATCGACAGAAGCTCCTCGCGCTCCCGCTCCGACAGGGCTTCCGACGCGCACCAGGCGCGATAGGTCTCCGTTGCGTTCATAACGATACCTCCTTGTATTCTTTTGAAATACGCGTCAGGCGCGATCCGCGCCGTTCTCTCCGCGCGCTTTGGGAAAGGGCAGCGACTTGCAGCTTTCAAACACATGCCC
>HF985448.1 GCA_000432015.1 Clostridium sp. CAG:1024
GCGGATCCGGATCCTGCGAAAGACGTCCTGCTCCGAAGCGGACGACGAAAGCAGCACGCAGCCCGCGCCCGTCACCGTGCGCTGCGCGGTCTCCGGCACGGTCGTCCCCATCTCCAGCGGATATCGGTACTGCCGCTCCGCCGTTGAAAAATGGCTCGATGCAACGCACGCCACGCGCTCTGCAAACCCGCCCTCCACAAGCACGCTGCCGAGCAGCAGTGATTCCGCCATGGTCGAACAGGCGCCGTACAGGCCGAGAAACGGCGTGTTGAGCTGCCGCGCAGCATAGTTCGCGGTAATGATCTGGTTCAAAAGGTCTCCGCCCAACAGGCAGTCCAGTTCTTCCGGCGTGCGGCCGTTCTTTTTGAGTGCAAGCCGCACCGCTTCTTCAAACATTCGGCACTCGGCCCGTTCAAAGCTGTCCTCGCCCCAGGTATCGTCCTGCAGCACATAGTCGAACCGCTCGCCCAGCGGCCCCCTGCCCTCCGTTTCGCTCACGATGGAGGCGGCGGCCGTGACCCGCGGCGCATCCGGGAACAGCAGCGTCCGTTTTCCTCTGTGATTCTTCATGCAATGCACCCCGGAAAGATGAGTGCTAACAATCCGGCAAGGATCGAGGCGCTGACGCCGTAGACCAGCACAGGGCCCGCGATGTTGAACATCTTTGCCGCGACCCCCATGACATAGCCTTCTGCTTGTGTCAAGATAGGGACGAGGGAAATTTTTGCCCTATTTTACTGAGTTTTTGGCTCCTCAAATTTCTAAAAAAAATCGGCTTTTTTCGCAAAACTGCTGTGATAATAGGGATAATTGCTGTGATAATAGGGATTTGGGCAGACAAGAACATCCCTGTTCGAGAGCAATTTGGGGACATCCTTGCTAAACAGCATTGTGCTTCATGGGATGTGAAATGCTCTCTGGCAAAAGGAGCCTTTCAAATGCATCTACGTTGCGAAACTCAATTTCGACCCTCCCGTTCTCAAAAACACGCACCTGATCCACAAGCCGGGCAATCACTTCCGGACGATATTCTGACAGAGCCAGAATATCCTTTACGCTCTGCGTGGTGTTGCAGGCTGCGTCATACCGTTTGTTCCAATCCTCCAGTTCCTTCCTCAGATCCTTGATTTGGATCTGCAATCGTTCACATTCCATCTGATTCGTTTGCTGGATCTCTTTGAACCGGTCTTTGGTGTATTTGCCTGCACGGTACTCCTCATATAGAAATCCCTTTGTGCTGTTGATGTGCCCCAACCTCATATCAGCAATGCGGATCTGGCTCTTTATCTGCTCACGCTTGGAGCTGCCCAGATTTTTGATATAATCTGATTTTGAAAGCAGCAATTTGGCATGCAGCTTTACCACCTGCAGCGCATTAGACTGCAATTCGTCTACATTCTCATGCAAGGATTCACACCCGGGACTATGCTCAAAACGCGCCCGCACACAGAACAGATGAACCTGTTTCCCGTGAGAGCGCTGCAGTTTTCGGCCGCAGTACCCACAGACGAACAGATTTTGTGAACGGTTTCCGGCAGTGTTGTTATTTACAGTCCGTATCCGCGATTTCAGCGCACTGATCGCCTGCTGATAGGTTTCAGGCGAAATGATAGCCTCATGCGTTCCCTCAACAACGACCCAATCCTCTCTCGGGAGGCTTCGCATTTTATTCGAGCGGATACCCACAGTTTCTCTGGTTCCGCTTATCATCTTCCCGGTATATCTTTCATCGTTCAGAATCTTTCGAACCGTTCCGCCAAGCCACAGCGGTTCGCTTTCAAGAACCCGCCCATTGTAGCGCTCTCCGTTCTGCCTTTTATGCTCCGCCGGGGATGGTATCTTTCGTGCATTGAGACGTTTAGCAATTTCCATCGTACTCAAACCTTCAATGCACCATTCAAAGATTCTTTCTATCGTTGTACGGACATCTTCATCCACTAAAAGCTTGTGCTTGTCCGATGGATCCAACCGATAGCCATAGAAGGCTTGACCACCCCAGTACAAGCCTCTACGGTTGCGGGTTTTTACGGCGCTTCGGATTTTCAGGGAAAGATCCTTGCTGTACATCCCATTTACAAGGTTTCTCAGTGCAAGTTCCATGCCTCCGGTCGTTCCGATGTAATCATTGCTGTCAAAGGCATCGCCGACGGAAATAAACCTCGTGCCAAAGAGCGGAAGAATCAATTCGAGGTACGCTCCTACCTCCAAATACTCACGGCCGAAGCGGGATAGATCCTTCACAATAATGCAATGGAGATCTCCTCTGCGAACCAGTTCCATCATGC
>HF985449.1 GCA_000432015.1 Clostridium sp. CAG:1024
AAACGAAACAGCAGCGGAAGGAACGGGAAACCACCGTTCCGACCGCTGCTTTCTTTTGTCTCGGTGCCTGCGTGTTCTCGATCAATGATCGGCATGCAGCCAAACCGGAGGCGTTTGACACGCCGCGCGCTCCTCTCCCGCCTCGTCCGGTTTACGCTTCGTTCTTTGTTCCGTCTGCGCACTGCCGCGCGCCGCAGCCGGCGTGCAGCCCGTGTGAGCCGTAGCTTCCGGGGATTCTCCGACGATGTCATGCCCGGCATGCCCCGTCCTTCGCCGTATCCCAAAAACGAAAACAGCCGCTCTTGCTTCCCGCGAGGCAAAAGCGGCCGAGACCTTACAGCGTACTCGCCTGGCATTCGCGCATCCACGCGTCGAGAAAGCGCATCTGTTCCTCCGTGTGGAACCAATGCTCTCCGCCTTCCATGACCGTAACGCCCGCGTGGCAGCGTTCGGCAAACGTTCGGATCGTCTCAAGGGATTGCAGGGTATCGCCGCTGCCGTACAGGATCTCCGTCGGCACGTTCCATGCGGTCGGATGCGCCCGGACATACTCCAGATACGCCCACGACAATTCCTCGCCAAAATCCGTTCGGATACGTTTCTCCTGTTCGAGCCGGCGCTCTGTTACCCCCGCCCAGCGCAGCATGTCCAGGATCAACCGTTCCATATCGACGATGGGCGAAATGAAATACGCCCGCTCGATCAGCGCCCCAACGCCCGCCTGCATGCAAAAATAGGCGCCGATGCTGTTCGCAACAAGCACGATTCGTCCGTATTCCGCTTTCCGATTCGCCGCGTATTCAAGAAATTCCGCTTTTGCGTCCCACGGATACGCCGCGCGGTAGTCAAATCCAACGACCTCCGCATGTGGAAACAGCGTCCGGTAATGCGCCGCTTCCGCCGCGCTGCCGCCCTTTCCGTGAACATACCATACCAACATGTCGCTTTGTTTCATCTTCTCTCGCCTTCCTTTGGCCCGATTCTGCGTTTGCATCGATCCGCGATCCGCCCCGCTACAACAGGGGCTCCAGCGCAGCGATCTTGCCCGATTGGATCGCCGAAAGATTGCGTCGGATCTTCTCCTCGTCCCACTCCCACCAGCGAAGCGCCCGCAGCGTTTCCGCCGTCCGATCGTCGAACCGTTTTCGGATCGGCTTTGCCGGAACGCCGCCCACGACGGTGTAAGGCGGCACGTCCTTTGTCACTACGGCTCGCGCGCCGATCACCGCACCGTCGCCGACCGTTACGCCGGAAAGGATCACGGCCTCATAGCCGATCCACACGTCGTTTCCGATCACGATATCGCCCTTGTTGTCCCATGCGTCCCGAATGTTCTTTGCATCCAGTCCCCACTCTTCAAAGAAGATCGGAAACGGATAGGTGGACAGCGACCGCATGGTGTGGTTGCCGCTGGCAAACGAAAATTTTGCACCGCAGGCAATGGAGCAGAACCTGCCGATCTTCAGTTTGTCCCCGTTGACGGGATAATGATACAGGACGTTGTTCCTTTCAAATTCCCGCGGGTCATGCGCGAAATCATTGTAGATCGTATAGTCGCCGACCTCAATATTGGGGCAGGTAATGACATTCTTCAGATAAACGGTCTGCGTATCCCCTGTGCGCGGATAAATTTTCGCTGTGTTCGGCATCATTCCCGCCCAATCCGTTCGTTTTCCGGCGTCGGGGTGCAGAACAAAAGGATCCCGAGCGCCGCATTGAACCCCGTTGCGGCAAACACGCTGACGCGCTCGACAACGCCGAAGTATTGCGGCGGAACGAGCTTCATGCCGAATGCGCCGACGAGCATCATGCCGAGCGCGATTCCCGCACAAACGCCATAAGTCCGGCAGCTTCTGTCCTTTACGCCTGCGGCGATGATAACCGCCAGCGAAAGGATGGACAGCAGCACCACCAGGGCGGTGACCGCCATGTGCATCACGTCCTGAAATGCGCCCGCATACCCGCTGTCGCTCAGCGGGAACATGCGATAGCCGACCGCGGAGATCCACTCCATGACGGCGAACAGACCGACGCCCGTTCTGAGCAATTTTGTCTTTTTCCCTTGCATGCCGATGCAAACGACGGTCACGCAGGCGACCTCGCATACACTGTAGAGCGCGCTGAGCTGATTCCACAGCGGGAGCGACGGCGCGTTTGCGGCGCTCAGATCGCTGACCGCCTGCGCCATCCAGCGATAGCCCGGGTAGGCAAGCGGAGAAAACACCACCGCCGCCGTGTACGAAAGGAAACTGACGATCCCCAACAGTCCCAGCTTCTGCACCAAGGTTCTTTTCATATGCTTTCCTCTGAATGTGTCATCCGTTTTCTTATATATGTAATACGTTTCCTCCGACCGTTTCCCTGTGGCCGGTTATGTTGTTCCTTCGCCGTCATGTCCCGTCATGCACCATGCGGAAAAACAGCCGCACATGATCCCGGAGTTTTTCCATGCACTCCGCTTCGCGCTCCGGCTGGCGGTCACAGATCCCGATCAGGGTGAGCACCGGCGCCACATACAGCATGGCGAGCGCATCGGCGTCCGTTTCCCGGATCTCGCCCGCAGCGATCAGGCCGCGAAAGATCCCCGCATGGTAGACAAGCATCCGATCGACATAGCGCTTTGTATACAGTGCGGCCAACGCAGGCGAACGGAACTGTTCCAAGGTCATCATTCTGCGAAAGCGGCTGATCGTCGGCTCATGAAGGGAATACTCAAAAATCTGCCGCACCTTTTCGAACAGGGTCTCCTCGGAAACGTGCAAAAAGGCCGCCGTGTCCTGCGTCGCGTCCTGCACATGGATGGCGATCCTTTCCGTATCCGCCGCATACTGCGCCGCCGTTGCTTCCACGATGGCGTCGAAAATGGCTTGCTTGCCGGAAAAATGGTTGTAAAGCGACGGTGCCTTGATACCGACCGCCGCCGCGATCTCGCCGACGCTGACCGAATCATACCCCTGCGCGGAGAACAGCTCCAAGGCCTTTTCCAAAATTCTCTGCTTCGTATCTTCCTGTTTCATGCTTCCCTTTGCCTAACTAACATTCGTTAGTGTATTATATAAACTCATTCGCCATTTGTCAAGCGGAGAATGCTCGCTCCTTTCCTTGCAGGCATTGGGCGACCCGTAAAACGCCGACGCGCACGACGCCGTTTGCCGCTGCTACAGAACCATGAGCAACGTACCCGCGCCAATCAGCACACAGCCGATGAGCGACTTTGCCGTGAATTTCTCATGCAGGAAAACAAAAGCCAGCACCAGCGTAATGACAACGCTCAGCTTATCTACCGGAACGACCTTGGACGCGTCTCCGATCTGCAAAGCTTTATAATAGCACAGCCAGGACGCGCCGGTAGCAAGGCCCGAGAGGATCAGGAACAGCCAGCTTTTTCTGCCGATCTCCAAGATCCCGCTCTGCTCGTTTGTTACAAAAACCATGCCCCACGCCATCACGAGGACCACAGCCGTCCGGATTGCGGTCGCAAGGTTTGACTGAACGCCGTTGATCCCGACCTTTGCCAGGATCGATGTGAGCGCCGCAAATACAGCGGACAACAACGCGAATAGGAACCACATAGTGTTATCGTCTCCACAACATCGCATGTACCTTTATGATAGCATTATAACAGAAACCCGTGTGTATTTCGACCCATACAACCAAACCCGCAAAGACCCGCTTCGCCTTGCTCCTCCTGCGGCCGCTGCACCGATCCGAGGATTCGGCACGGCTTGGGACAAAAAATCGGAGCAAGCATACCATGTTGCTTGCTCCGATATGGTCGAGGTGACTGGATTTGAACCAGCGGCCTTTTGGTCCCGAACCAAACGCGCTACCAAACTGCGCTACACCTCGTGGAGCCAATGAGCGGACTCGGACCGCTGACCTGCTGATTACGAATCAGCTGCTCTACCAACTGAGCTACATTGGCACTCGCACTCTCCAATTATATGAAAGAGTGCGCAAATTGTCAAGCTATTTCTTTTCGGATAATTGCGCCAAAGCATTTTTCAGCGCATCCGGCAGCGGCAGTCCGATCTTCGCGGCGTTCTCAAGAACGGATAAGCCTTCGTTGACAAGGTAAAACAGGCACACGGCTGCACGTAGCGCACCGTTTGTGCCCAGCACAAGCCGGTCGAGCATCGCTGCAAGTCCGACGATGAGAAACAGCGTGACCTTTCGAACCAGTCCGCGAAACCCGATCGCCGAGGACAGCTGCTTCTGCATCGCTGCGGCCGCGACGCCCGTGGCATAGTCCAAAATGACCGCCGCGAGCAGCGCCGTCAGAAGCACGTCCCACGGCCCGAACAGATAGGCTGCCACGCCGCCCGCCGCCGCCACTGCCGCGGACAGAAAGTCTTTGAATTGCATATGTTTGTCCCTCCTGTATTTCTGCTGCGTTCTCCGCTGCGCCGCGGGCGATGCGGCTGCGGCGACCGCCGAAAGCGCCCCGTTCCCGTTCGGCCCCGCTTTCTGCTCCATTGTAGCAAGCCGCCGCCCTTTCGATCTCCGAGAATCGCATTCCGATAAACGAGAATCCTCCCCTCCGCTAAGGCGCAACAAACGCCCGAAGAGCTGGCTCCCCGGGCGTTTGTTCATGTTTCCTTCTTGTTTCCCCGCGTTATTGCGGTCTGCGGCGCTGCTGCGTCGCCGTGCCGCTTCCGCTGCGCGTCCTTCCCGCATCTCCGGCGCTCCGGCGCGGTCTTGCGCCCTCTCCCGCCTCCATGCGTTGCGTCTGCTGCTGTGCGGGCCTGCGCTGCGCCTGTCCTTGCCGCGCGGCCTGTTGACGCTGCATCTGCGCTCTGCGGCGCTGCTGGCGAAGTCTCTTTTGTTTCCGTTTTCTTGCGGAAACGAGCGCCGAAATCACCGCAATGACGACCAGCAATCCCAGCAGAATCAAAACCGTCAGCAGTAAGGGGCTCATGCCCTTGTGCTTTGCCGCATCCCCCGCAGTCGGTTCCGTCAAAAGGCTCGCCGTCGCCGCGGCATCCGGCTGTCCGTCGCCATCCGCATCCGGATCCGCGGGCGCTGCAAGAACCGCGACTTCCAAAACATCCTTCGGCGCGGACAGATCCGTTGAAAAGATCTCTTTGCCGTTATAGCTGTAGGTCACGGTACCGAGGTACTGCCCCTGGCGGATCGGCGCGGAAAGCGAATCCGTCCACTCGACGTTCGCCGTGATGCCCGCCGGATCGGTCTTGAGTTTTTCAAGCTCCGACGTGAGTACACGCATTGTCAGCCCCGATGGATTCACCGTAATCTCAAGCTGCCCGTTCTCGTTCAGATCCTCCGGACGGCCGCGCTCGACCGTGCAGAAAAACGTGCTTTGCAGACTGAGCTGATCGCCCGTCACGGTCGTGTACACGTTTTGGAACAAATCTTCGAAAATCCCCTTCGCCGTTGTGAAGCGTTGGAGCTGGTCGCCCTTTGTCTCAATGGAATCCCCGTAGAGGCACACGATAGCGCGCGCGCCGTCCTGCTCCGCAGCCGCGATGAGGCACGAGCCCGCTTTTGTCGTGAGTCCCGTTTTCACGCCGATGCAGTACGGATACGGGTAAGAGGCATATTGCGGGGCGTCCTCCGCCGTGAGCAGAAGGTTGGAATTGACAAGTTTCAGCTCCGTTGTGCGCACGTCGTTTGCAGGGACGTTGTACACCGCCGTTTTGACGATCTCGGCAAACGTCGGATTATTCAGCGCGTAAGCGGTGAGTTTTGCCATATCGCGCGCCGTGGTGTAATGCTCGTCGTGATTGACGCCGTTCGGATTCATGAAGTGGGAGTTCGTCATGCCGAGCTCCTGCGCCTTCGCGTTCATCATGGAGACAAAGTTCTCGATGGATCCGCCGACTGCGACCGCGATAGCGTCGGCCGCCTCATTGCCGGAGACCAGCATGAGTCCATAGAGCAGATCGCGCAGCGTCAGCGTTTCACCCTGGACGAGTCCCATGAGCGAGCTGTTGGCTGTGTAGCCGTTTTTCAGCTCGTACAATCCCTTGATCTCTTCCCCGACGGTCACGTTTGCATCGAGATTGCCGTTCTCGATCGCGACGATACACGTCAGGATCTTCGTCGTACTTGCGGGGTAAAGCCGCTCGTCCGCGGCGCGTTCATAGATCGGGTTTGATGCAGCAAGGTCATTCCCGTCGATCACGATGATGTGCGGCGTGGCCACGCCGTCGTAGTTATAGTCCGCCAAAACCGCGGCAGGCGCCATGCACAAGAGCAGCACGCCCGCGAGCAGCAGGCGGACAAGGCGCAGGTTTCGTTTCATTTGCGTTCACTCCAAAGCATTCTATTCGAGCCTACAGTATACCAGTCATGCGAGGATTTGTACAGTTTTCGCTTTAAAAATCCAAAATTTTACGTTATACTATATGTAAATTCTATATGGAGGTCGATATTTATGAAAAAGTTTCGCTGTCCCGTCTGCGGCTATATCTGCGAAGGCGAAAACCCGCCCGCGTTCTGCCCCCAGTGCAAAGCGCCCGGTGAGAAATTCATCGAAGTGACCGACGAAGCAAAGGTGTATGCAGCAGAACACGTTGTCGGCGTGGCCGCAGGCTGCGATCCCGAGATCGTTGCGGGTCTGCGCCAGAACTTTGAGGGCGAGTGCTCCGAAGTCGGCATGTACCTTGCCATGAGCCGCGTTGCCGAGCGCGAGGGCTACCCGGAAGTCGCGGAAGCATTCAAGCGCTACGCCTTTGAAGAGGCGGAGCACGCGGCAAAGTTCGCAGAGCTGCTTGGCGAAGTCCTGACGACCTCGACCAAGAAGAACCTCGAGCTCCGCGCGGAAGCGGAGTACGGCGCATGTCTCGGAAAGACCGAGCTTGCAAAGCTCGCCAAGGCGCAGAACCTCGACGCGATCCATGACACCGTGCACGAAATGGCCCGCGACGAGGCCCGCCACGGCCACGGCTTTGAGGGTCTGCTGAAGCGCTACTTCGGCAAATAATCCAGCCTAATATAAGCCTTTTTGAGAGGAAGCAGGAACAAAGCCGCTTCCTCTTTTTCGTACAAGATCTGTGAAGCGGAAAAGCGCGGAAATTTACATTATCATTGGGCTGTACCCGAATGAAACGGATTGGAAAAGGCGCGGGACGCGCGCTCGCATACAAAGAAAGGCGCTGCTATGACTTTACGGCAGGCGCTTTTGAAGTGCCGCAAGCGCATTCTGAGACCGGGCGGCCTCTTCCGCCTTGTTTTCCCGGCGCATTCACCGTTTTGCATGCATCTTTCCGAGACGCAGCGCCGCCGCCAAGCACAGTGCAGTCCGTCAAGATCTCTTTATCGAATCAACGCTCCCTCTTTTTTTCGCTGATCCTATCATGCCGTGCAGAAGATTTCAGCCGCTGAGCCCCGTCTCCCGTATACGATGGTTGAAAGCCCCGGTCCGCTATGGTACAATACAGTATGCTAAATCAAATCGTCCGCACGGCATCTCTCCGTGCGAGATCCTGGAGGTACAGAATGAACAACAGCGAACTGGCGCGCTACATTGACCATACCCTGCTCAAAGCCAACGCAACAAAGGAAGCGATCCTCGCGACCTGCGAAGAGGCGAAGGCGTACCATACGGCGTCCGTCTGCGTAAACGGCTGCTGGGCAAAGACCGTGCATGAGGCGCTCGCTGGCACAGGCATCAAAACCTGCTGCGTCGTCGGCTTCCCTCTCGGCGCAATGTCCACGGCGGCAAAAGCCTTCGAGACCGCTGAAGCCGTAAAGGACGGCGCGGAAGAGATCGATATGGTCATCAACATCGGCTATCTCAAGGGCGGCATGACGCAGGAAGCGCAGGACGATATTGCAGCCGTGGTCAAGGCGGCGCATGCGGGCGGCGCGATCGTCAAGGTCATCATCGAGACCTGCCTGCTCACCGAAGAAGAAAAGGTTCTCGCTTGCGAGCTGTCCAAGGCGGCGGGCGCAGATTTTGTAAAGACCTCGACGGGCTTTTCCACGGCCGGCGCAACGACGCAGGACATCGCGCTCATGCGCAAGACCGTCGGTCCGGAGCTGGGCGTCAAAGCGG
>HF985450.1 GCA_000432015.1 Clostridium sp. CAG:1024
CTTTCTAGAAAGAAAAGAAAAAGAAAAGAAGCGCTTCAGAAAAGATAAAAATACGGGTTATAGGGCACGCCGTCGATGAGCAGCTCGTAGTGCAGATGCGGCTTGCCGCTGCCCTCCGTATTCTCCGCGAGCGCTGCGACCGTGTCCCCCTGAAAAACGCGCTGGTTCAGCTCGACCTGTAAGTCCGCGCAGTGCGTGAGCCGCGACACGAACCCGTTGCCGTGGTCGATCTCGACGACCACGCCGTATTCCCCGCGTTCCGCAGCGAATACCACGATCCCCTCGCCGGGCGATGCGATCTTCGTTCCCGCCCTTGCAGAAATGTCAATGCCGCGGTGCAGCTTGCCGCCGCGCATCCCGAACCATGAACTCACCGCGGAACGGATGGGCAGCGCGAGCTTCAGGTCTCCCGCGCTCTTGCCGTGCGGGCCTTCTTTTTTGTCGGGCTCGGCCTGCGCCGGATCTTTTACCGTATATGCGCCCTTTCGCACGATCGTTGTGCGCGCCTCGAACAGCAGCAGCTCCGCAGGCGTTCCCGTCGATTCCAGCACGCCCGCCCGATAGATGCGGGGCGTAACGGAGAGCGTCTCCTCGCCGCGCCCGATCTGCGTGTAAAGCGCATTGCCCTTCTCGATCGCCTTGTCCTCCGCAGCCGTTGTTTCCACTGCGCCGACGGAGACCTGCCGTTCCTCCGTCTCCACGACCACCGGGATCCGGGTCGGATCCTCCCCGAGCAGCCGCATCGCGCCGTCCGGCGTATCCAACGGCCGCGTGCCGGAGGCAGATACGATGTGGATCACCGCGTCAAAGCGTGCGCGCACCGGACGCTCCGTTTTGCTTGCGCGTTCGTCCATGCAGGTCTGCAAATATGCCGTGAGCACAGAGCGCGCCTCATCCTCCGTGGCCAGCGTCAGAACAACGTCCGTTTCCGCAAGAAGAACGTCCACCGCGCCCTCCGGCAATTCGATCGGCTCGGGCGACGGTACGGGCGTTTCGAGCGCGTGCAGCTCGATCTGCTGCGGCTCCGCGATGCGAAACACGACCGTCCCGCTCTCCGTCTTGACGAACTGCCCGGAAAGGCACACCGCCGCAACGCAAAGCCCGATGAGCACGATCGCCGTGATGAGCACGGCCCATACGCCAAAGGATGGTTTTTTCATTTCGTCTGCACTCCGTTTGTCTGCACTTGATCGCATGCCCCCCGCACATCCGCGGAAAGCGCGCATCCCGTCCCCCGCCCTGCGCGGGGAGCGGCGTTCGCAGCGGACGCCCGGCGGACTCTGCCGTCGGGAAGATCTCCGTTCGCTGCCGCTATTTCAGCTTCAAATATTTCAGATAACAGTAGCCGGTCTTGCCGCTGAAGGACACGCGCGCCCAGCTGCCCGCAACGCTGTGTACCGTTACGGTATACCCGCGCCGGAGCGTGGCGATGACCTTGCCTTTCTTTGTGTCCGGCTTGTCGCGCAGATTGAGCAGGCCCGCGTTCACCGTCGCCTGTCCTGCGCTGCCCGTATCCGCGGGCTGTCCCGCCGCGCCGTTCAGCCGGACATACCGCTGGAACACATAGCCCTCCTGCCCGGTCGCATCCACGCGCACCTTGTACCAGCTGCCCGTGCCGCCGATGATCGTGAGCGCCGTGCCGCGCGTCAGCCTGCCGAGACTCCGATAGGACGTGGACGGGCCCTTTCTGAGATTCACGCTGCTGCCGGTGAGCGTGGCGCTGCCGATGTCGCCGCCGCTGCCTGTGCCGCTGCCCGTCAGGGTAAGATAGCGGCTGTAAACATAGCCCTCCTGCCCTGTGGACAGCAGACGCACGCGGTACCATCCCCCGATCTTATCATATACGCCGAATTCCGTTCCGCGCGAATAGCGTCCGAGACTTGCGGTCGATGCGGACGCGCCCGTGCGAAAATGGACGTTCGTTCCGTTGATGCGGCCATAGGCCATGAACCGCAGCGCGGGTTCGGGCGTCGGAGACGGCGAAGGGCTCGGCGTTGCGGTCGGCAGCAGGATGGGCGTGGGCGTCGCGCCCGGCGCGCGGGTGGGCGCAGGCGTAGAAATGCCCGGCGCATCCGACGTCTCTATCCGCACATAGCTGCCAGAGAGATAGCCCGTCATGCCGCTTGCCGACTGCACGCGATACCAGCCGTCGCCCTCAAGCGCAAGGATCGCGACCTCCGCGTCCAGTCCGAGCTTGCCGATGGAATCAAAGCTCTTGCCCGGGCCGGTTCGGAGATTCACACCGCTGCCCGTCACGCGGCCTCGTTCCAGCACAGCGTTGCCCGCCGCGCGCACATCGCCGTAGTGAACGAATCCGACGCTGCCGCCGGGCTGCGTGATGGCCTGATACCATTCGCCCGAAAGTCCCGTGAGCAGAAGTTTCGCGCCCGCAGGCAATGTCTCCACGGCGCCGGAGCCCGCGTCGGGACCGCCGTACAGCGTGGTATCGCACAGCACCACGCCGCCGCCCGTTTCCGGTTCGACGTCATCGGGATCAACGGACGCTGCGGGGGTCTCGGACGCTGCGGGGAGCGGCGCGTCCGTCCGAATGGGAGCGGGGGTATCTACGGAGACCGGGATGCCGCCGTCCTCCGGCGAAACATAATCGTAGGCGCGCATCTCCGCACCGGGATAATAGAACGCTAAGATCTGCTCAAAGGTATGCCCCTCTTTCGCCATCTGCTGTGCACCGCGCTGGCTCATGCCGACGCCGTGCCCGAATCTGCCGCGGAACAGCGTGAAGCCGTTCTCCGCGGGCAAGGCATAGGCGATGCGGAGCACCTCGTCGCTAAAATCCCCCGCCGCGAGCATCTCGTCAAAGC
>HF985451.1:0-2072 GCA_000432015.1 Clostridium sp. CAG:1024
GAAAACGTCTCTCTAAGAAATCGTCCGCCTAAAAACAAGAGCTCAACAGCCCTCGTCGCGCTCCAGCAGGCCGGGAACGGCGAGCCGGCGTTTTTTTCCGCGGCAACGCACAGCGCGGCCGACGCGCTCGACGATTCGAACGGAAACATGCTGTAACGGATAGGCAAGCATGCCGAGCAGCGAAACGGCGTAGACGCCGGCCGGCGGCAGATCCACAAGCCCCAAGCGCCCCCTGAAAAGCACCAGCGCCGCGGACAGCAGCAGCGTCATGAGTGCGCATAAGCCGGCGCGCAGACGGTCGTGCGGACGGCAGACGTGCCACAGCACCGCAAGCCCTGCAGCGGAGGCAGCAAGCACGCAGAAGGTGAGCCGCATTTCGCTCGTCAGTCCCAGAACACGCGACAGAAGCACCGCCAGCAGCAGATATGCCACATGCAGCAGCGCGCCGGGCGCAGCCTCGTAGAATACATTTGAAACAAAACGGCCGTGAACCGGCTGATACTGCCGTTCAAAGGCGAGCACGATGGCCGGAATGATGACCGTGAACGCGCCCGTAAAGGACCAGTGCAGCTGCGTCATGGGATAGGGCAGCCTGACGATCAGCGCCAGCAGATACAGCACGAAAGAACAGAGGCTTTTCTTTACGAACAGCTCGCCCGTGCGCGTGGCGTTGTTGATAGCGCGCCTGCCCTCGAGCACAGCTGCAGGCAGCGCATTTACAGTATCCGAGAGCAGCACGAGATGCGCTTGCAGAACCGCGCTTCTCGCACCGGTGTAAGGACAGACGGCGCAGTCGGCGCGATGCAGCGCTGCGGCATCAATGTCAAGACTGCCGACCATTGCGACGGTATGCCCCGCGGCCTGGAGTTCCTGCACGAGCGCTGCGCGTTCCGCACCGCCCGCATGGGAAAACACGGAAAACGCCTGCAAGGCGGCGGAATACTCGTCGGGCGTGCGGAGCGTTCGGGCGTCGCAGATGAAAGGATCGGAGGCGTCGGCCTCGGTGGAATGGAAGAAATACACTGCCAGTCCCTGCTCGCGCAGACGGGAAAGCGTTTTGCTTTCGGCGAAGGCGTCGAGCGCATCGGAGGAAAAGCAGACGGCGTCGCAGTGCGCAAGCAGTTCCACGGAATACAGCGATGTGGCGACAACGCGGCGCTTGCGAAGCTCGCGCGCGCAGATCAGCAGCGATGCGGAAATCAGCAGAACCATGGCGGCGGGAACGAGAGACGCGATCATACCGGCGGCATAGATAACGGCTTCGCGGGGCGCAGAGCCGTGCCGGACGAGCGCGAAGCCCTTCCATGCGGCAAGCGGGACGGCCACGAGCATCAGCACAACGAGCATATGCGACAGTCCGGCTTTCAGTTCGGTAGGCCGTCTGCGCATGGAAAGCGGTTCCGTTCGCTGTCCGCCGCGGCTGCAAACGCTGCGAATGGCGTGCTGCGCGGAGAGGTCGTAGCCGATGCGAAGCCCCGCGTTCAGCAGAACCGGAAAAAAGAACCAGAGATCCGCGTGCGCGTCGAGCGCAAGCAGGAGCAGCGCGAGCGCAAGCATCACACAGTTGAAGGGTGTTGCGAGATTATCGTATAAAACATATGTCAGGCGATGCGCGCGATCCGGCGCAGCGGCATTGGCATGCATGGGCGTCTCCATGGTTGGTCGATATAAAGATAGTATAGTGGAAAGCGGCGTTTGATGCAACAAGAGGCTTTCTTTTCTTTCTAGAAAGAAAGAAGCAAAAGAAAGTCAATTGCGGAGCAGCTTTCTTTCTGCTCTTTTGTTGCTTTCGTCAACACGATGCACAAAACGGACGTCTTCTTTTCTTTTTAGAAGAAAAGAAACAAAAGAAAATCCACTGCGGCTAAGCTTCTTTTCTGCGCTCCTGTTGCTTTCGCCAACATGCAACACAAAACGGACGGTTCATATGGAAACCGTCCGTTTTTCTGTACAATTGGGTCGGATGTGCGGGAAACATCCTTTTCTCCGACAGAAAACCTCCCCCGCAGTGTCTTTTGTTTCTTTTCTTCAAGAAAAGAAAACGTTCCCCTATCAAGAAAAGAAAACGTCCC
>HF985451.1:2113-3135 GCA_000432015.1 Clostridium sp. CAG:1024
ATGCCAACAAACAGAGCAAAACGCACGGCCACATGCAAACCGTGCGTTTCGGTCGTTGTTGCGTTCTCTCCGAAAAAGCGGAGAAAAGCGAGTGCGTTCCGCGCGCTGCCGGGAGCCCGCCGCCCACGGTGGGCGGACCCCGCAGAATGCAGCGCCGTGTTCAGAGATCATCCGCGTCCTGTACCGGACGGTCGCCGTACCGGGCTTGCCCCGTATAGCTTCCGAGCACATCGGAGGGGATCGCCCCCCGGTTCTGCTCGCGCATCGCGGCGGTCACGGACGGAATACGGGCCGGGTGCTCGATCTTATGCCGTTTCACCCGTCAGAACTGGTATTGCTGGTTCTGCTGTTGCTTCTGCTGCTTGCTCTTTTGATTCTGCTGCTTCTGCTTCTGCTGATCCTGTTGGGTCTCGTTGCTGTTGTAGGACATCAGTTCTGCTCCTTTCTCTTTCCCTCGGAAGTCGCAGGGCGTTGGCCGATCGCCTTGCTTAGTCCTATTTTCACCGAAAAGCGCCGGAGCTTGCATGGGAATTTCATGAAGCGGTTTTTTTTGAAACGATGCTTACCGCGCGGCGAGATAGTCCGACACGCCCTGCACGATCGCCGCAGCAAGACGCTTCTGATATGCAGGGTCGGCAAGCAGCGCCTCCTCCTCCGCGTTGCTGAGAAACCCGCATTCGACGAGCACCGCAGGCGCGCTGCACTCCCGCACGACAAAGTAATCGCCGGGATTCGCGCCGCGCTTCTTCTGCCCTGTGGCCTCCGTTACCGCGTCGATGACATGCTGCGCAAGCGCCTCGCCCTCGGCAGAGCCCTGCATATAATACGCCATCGCGCCGCGCACGGCCGGATCGGAAAACTTGTTCATATGAATCGAAACAACAAGATCCACGCCGGCATCGGAGAGGATCGCGCGGCGGGCGGCCATGTCCTCGCGCTTTGTGGCGCCGAGCGCTTCGTCGTCCGTCCGCGTCATGCGCACGGAGAACCCGCGTTCGCAGAACAGCCGCTCGACCTCCTGC
>HF985451.1:3319-3725 GCA_000432015.1 Clostridium sp. CAG:1024
CAGCAGGCCGTGACGAGCAGCCCGAACAGCCAGCGCACGAGCGCGCGTGCCATACCATCACCTCTGACGGATGGTATGCCGTCTGCAAACGCGGTATGCGTACAAAAATATGACCGTTTTGTGAATGTCCACATCATCCACATGGTTATCCACAGCACGAACGCCCGCTTTTTGCCATTTTCGCATAGTTTTCCACCTTTCTCCACAGAGATTCCGAAAGTTATCCACAGAAACCGCTTTGCAGTCCCTCTGCCCCCATCCTGCATTTTGCCTCGGAAAACCGGCACAACCGGTACAAAACCCGGCACGGATGTGCGGAGGTACGTTTTTTTGAAGGGGAACGATCTCTTATGTTCTACAGGAGAACGTTTTCTTTTCTTCTACAGGGGAACGATTTCTTTTCTTC
>HF985452.1:0-241 GCA_000432015.1 Clostridium sp. CAG:1024
GCGGCGGCCATGAGCCTGTCGAGCTTTTGCGTCGTGACGAACGCGCTCCGGCTGAACCTGTTCAAGCTCCGGGACGCAAGACACGATCATAAACACGTTTCTCATAAAAGGAAGCAACAGCGAATCAAGGAGGAAACAACAATGGAGAGAACGATGGAGATCCGGGGCATGATGTGCGGACACTGCGAGGCGGCCGTAAAGAAGGCGCTCGAGGCGGTCCCCGGCGTTGCGGAAGCAAAAG